>CANMZY010000075.1:0-10801 GCA_947502425.1 Verrucomicrobiales bacterium | reverse complement strand
ACCGCCACCGATCTGGACGTGACCATCTCCTGCTCCGTCGAAGCCAGTGTGACGAAGGCTGGCGCCACTACCATCCCGGTAAAAAAGCTCTTTGGCATCACCCGCGAACTTTCCAACGCCGAGATCGAGCTCGAAGTAGACGACAAGAATGTCTGCAGCCTCCGCTCCGGCCCGTCCTTCTTCAAGATTCGCGGCCTCGCCGCCGAGGAATTTCCGCCGCTGCCCAAGTTCAAGGATGAGAAAAACGTCTCCCTGCCGCAGGAAAAGATCAAAGGAATGCTGCGCAAAACCTCCTTCGCCATCTCGACCGACGAATCCCGCTACGTGCTGAACGGCATTTTCATCAGCCTCAAGGAACACAAGCTGACCATGGTGGCGACCGACGGACGCCGACTCGCGCTGGCCGATGAGGAAGTGGACCTCTCGGAAAAGAGCCAGGGCGAATTCATCGTCCCTGCCAAGACCGTCAATGAACTGAACCGCCTGCTGTCCGACAAGGGCGATCTCGAAATCAAGTTCACCGACAACCAGGCCGCCTTCACCCTCAAAGATGACAAGGGCTTTTCCATTCTCGTCGTGACCAAGCTCATCGAGGGCAACTATCCGAACTACCGGCAGGTCATCCCTGCCGAAACCAAGGAGCGCATCCCGCTGGCCCGCGAGGAATTTTTGCACGCCCTGCGCCGCGCGGACATAATGACCAGCGAGAAGCAGAACTCGGTCAAGCTGGCCCTGACCAAGAACAACCTCACCATCACCGCCAACTCGCCAGAAGTGGGCGAGGCGCGCGAAAGCATCGCGGTCAACTACAAGGGCAAGGATATGGCCATCGCCTTCAATCCCGGCTACGTCATCGAGCCGCTCAACGCGCTGACCAACGACGAGGTTTTCCTGGAACTGATCGACGAACTCAGCCCCGGCGTGCTGAAAATCAACGGGCCGTTTCTCTACGTCGTCATGCCCATGCGGTTGAGCTAGGCGCGTCCGGAAAGGCAAAATGGGGTCGGAGCGGCGTCTCGGCCCTATTCCACCGGGACCGGCGGGGAACGGGCTGGATACCTTTCTGCCACTGGTTCAAACTCCGCACATGATAACCGACACCACCACCACTCACCCAGGCCGTATTCGAGGAACAGAAAATCTGCACATCTTGTTGTGGATCGTGAAGGACACCTGCTGGGTGCAGGATTACCGGCTGGCGGGAGTGCTCATGATCCTCCCGACCATCTCGGTGGCCATTTACCTCACCGCCCAGGCCCGCGCGCAGCGGGATGAATTCATCCACAACCTCGCCGTCGTTTTCTGGCTCTGCGCGAACAGCGTATGGATGATCGGCGAGTTCTTCTTCGATGATCACACGCGGACGTACGCGCTCGTCTTCTTCGGGATTGGATTGCTCACCCTGGCGTTCCACTACCTGCCGAAATGCTGGCGCTACGCCAGGAGCCGGACCAAGGCGGTCCAGCTTTGAAGATCCGCACAATGACTCGTCGTCCCCGGTGATCTCGGGTTAAAAAACCTCGCGGGCCGCCGCGTACTGACCTAGGCTGCGCCCATGAAAGTCGGCAAACTGCTGCACACCCGTTACCGCCTGAACGATCTCGAGCGCTCGGTGAAATTCTATCGCGAGGTGCTCGGCCTTGAAGAAGTCCGCCGGCACAAATCGCCGCGCGGCTCGGAACTGGTCTTCCTCAAAGCGCCGGGCAGCGAGGAGCTGATCGAGCTTTGCTCCTTCCCGTCGAGCGGCCCGGTGCAGGTGCAGCCTGATCTCACCCACCTGGCGTTCGAAGTCGAGAGCCTCGAAGCGTTCGAGAAACATCTCGCCGCGCATGGCCTGAAGTATTCGGACGGCCCGACCCTGCGCGAGAACGGCGGCGGCTTCGCCTTCATCGACGCGCCGGAAGGCTACGAGATCGAGCTGATCCAGCCCGGCAAAAAACCGGGCACGGGCGGTTTTTAACCGGAACTTCGAAATTGAAACGGCGGCACCATAGTTGGGCTGGCGTCCCGCCCCTAAACCGTTTACGGACGAGACGCCCGTGAACCCAGCCGGGGACGGCTGCGCCACTAGCCAGCGCGGATTTAGACTTTGGAATTAAAACCCTTTCAGCCGCCAACCCACCGCCTGGCCTGACGAAAAAAAATCGCGTCGCGCCCGGCGGCGCCCGGCGAAGTTGACACCCGCGCCGCTCCCGCCGGATACTCGTTTTCGTGGCCCGCATTTATGACCTGGTGATGACGCACAAGCTGGACGCGGATGATTTCTTCATCCACCGCGTGCAGCAGCATTGCGCCGAGGCCGGGCTGAATTTTTTCCTGATCGAGCCGCTCTGGGTCGAGGCGTTTCTCGAACGGTTTCAACGCGGCGAAATCTGGGCGCGCGTGCTGCTGAACATGCACAGCGAGCATCACCAGCCGGAGGACATTTATCACCGGCTCGTCTGTCTGGTCGCCGCGCGCGACACGCAGGTGATCGATCCGCCGGAGGTGGCTCTGCCCGCCTTCGACAAGGCGAGGCTGCATTCACAACTCGTGGCCGCCGGCGTAACGGTGCCGGAAACCGTTGTGGTGCCGCGCGCGGATATTTCCACCTTTCAACTTTCCGAACCGCAGCGCGCCGCCCTCGGATCGCCGTTCGTCATCAAGCCGGCGATGGGCTACGGACGGCGCGGCGTGGTGCTCGACGCCACGGGCGAAACCGATCTCGCCCGCTCGGTGGCGTCTTGGTCGGACACGCATTACCTGCTGCAAGGCCGCGTCACGCCGCGCCTGCTGCACGGCGAGCCGGCCTACTTCCGCGCCTACTTCGTGTTCGGTTCGGTTTGGTGCTGCTGGTGGAACTGCTTCACGGACCGTTACCGGCTGCTGACGGCGAGGGAGCGGGAACAATTTTCCCTCGAACCGCTGGAGGAGATCACCCAGCAGATCGCGGCACTGACCGGGATGAAATTCTTTTCGAGCGAGATCACCCAACTCGAATCCGGCGAGTTCGTCGTCATCGACTATGTGAACGACCAGTGCCACCTGCTCAGCCAGTCCTCGAACCCGCAGATGGGCGTGCCGGACGAACTGGTCGCCGCCATCGCGCGCCGTCTGGTCGGGGGGGCGCGCGAACTCATCGCCGCACGAAAATGATTTTCCGCGCCCGCCAGTTTGAATTCACCTTCCCGCGCCCCGCGCTGGTCATGGGCGTGGTCAACGTCACGCCCGATTCCTTTTCCGACGGCGGAAAATATTTCGACGCCAACTCCGCCGTCGAACACGCCCTGCGCCTGGTCGCAGAAGGCGCGGACCTGCTCGACATCGGCGGCGAATCCACGCGGCCCCACGCCACGCCGGTCAGCGAGGCGGAGGAACTGCGCCGCGTGCTGCCGGTCATCGAGGCGCTCGCGCTGCGCGTCGCCGTGCCGCTGTCCATCGACACGCTCAAGCCGGCGGTGGCGCGGGCCGCGCTGCAGGCCGGCGCGAGCCTGGTCAACGACGTGGGCGCGAACCGCGAGGACGACGCGATGGGGCGCGTGGTGGCCGCAGCGGGCGCGGGCTACGTGCTGATGCACATGCAGGGCACGCCGGCGACGATGCAGAAAAATCCGATGTATCAAAACGTGGTCGGGGAAGTTGGGGCGTTTTTCACGGAGCGGCTCGCGCGCCTGCGGGCCGCCGGGGTGGACATGGAGCAGATTGTTTTGGACCCCGGCATCGGTTTTGGTAAATCGCTGGAGCACAATTTGCAATTGTTGGCGGGCCTGAATCAATTTACAAAGTGGGGGCACCCGCTGCTGATCGGCGTCTCGCGCAAGTCATTTCTCGGCGGGATCGGCGGCGGCGAGGCCGGCGGGCGGCTGCCGGGTTCGCTGGCCGGCGCGTGCTGGGCCGTGGCGCAGGGCGCGCAGATCATCCGCGCGCACGACGTGGCGGCCACCGTCCAGGCGGTGCGCGTGACCGGGGCGATTTTGAAAACATCATGCTCGAAGTCCTGAATAAACTCTGGCGGCCGGTGGTGGAAATTCTCATCCTCGCGGTGGGGCTTTACTACGTGGCCACGTTCGTGCGGGGTACGCGCGGCGCGGCCATCTTCACGGGGTTTCTCGCGCTGCTGCTGACGCTGGCCATCGGCACCTACCTGCTGGATCTGCAGGTCCTGCGCTGGCTGCTGGGGATTTTCTCGCCCATCGTGGCCGTGGCGGTGGTGGTGATTTTCCAGCCGGAACTGCGCCGGATGCTGGCCAAGCTGGGCGATGTGCAGCTTTTCGGCACCAGCCGGGAGCAGCGCGAGAGCATCGAGGTCATCATTCAGACCGTTGAACGCCTGGCCGAGGTCCGCATCGGCGCGCTCATCGCCATCGAGCAGACCGTGCAGTTGCAGGAGGCAGTCGAGTCGGGCATCCCGGTGGACTGCATCGCCACGCCGGAAATGCTGGAGACAATTTTCTTCCCGAACAACGCGATCCATGACGGTGGCGTCATCATCCGGGGCGACCGCATCGCCGCGGCGGCCTGCATTTTCCCCCTGACCCGCCGGCAGGATTTGAACAAGTCGCTCGGCACCCGGCACCGCGCGGCCATCGGCCTGAGCGAGGAGACGGACGCGGTGATTGTCGCGGTGTCCGAGGAAACCGGCTCCATTTCCACCTCGCACAAGGGGCAGTTCGTGCGCGGGCTAACGCGCGAAGAATTGCGCGCCTTTCTCAGTGCTGTGCTGCTTTCCCCCGGCCAGCCCCGGAACGTCGCCGAATGGCCGCGGGCCAGGACCACCGACCGGAGCCGGCCCGACCCCGCGCTCACGTCCAGGATCGAACCCAAATAGTCATGCGCGAATTCCTCCTCCATAATTTGCGGCGCAAAATTATTTCCCTGGTACTCGCCGTCGTCATCTGGCTGACGATTGATTTCGTCATCAAGAACGAACGCCGGGCCCTCCCTCCCCCGCTCGTGGCCGCGACCAACGCCCCGACCATCATTCCGCCATGACCAAAAAAATCTTCGGCACCGACGGCGTGCGCGGCACGGCCAACATCGAGCCGGTGACCGCCGAGACCGCGCTCAAGCTCGGCCGCGCCGCCGCCCATGTTTTTCAGAACCTCGAATCGCAGTCGCGCGGGCGCGGCCGGCACAAGATCGTCATCGGTAAGGACACGCGCCTCTCCGGCTACATGCTGGAAAACGCCATCTCCGCCGGCGTGCTCTCGATGGGCGTCGATGTCCTCTTCATCGGCCCGCTGCCCACGCCCGGCGTGGCCTACGTGACCCGCAGCCTGCGCGCCGATGCCGGCATCGTCATCACCGCCTCGCACAATCCGTACGATGACAACGGCATCAAATTTTTCCGCGCCGACGGCTACAAGCTCGACGACCAGATCGAAGGTGAAATCGAGGGTCTCGTCTTCAGCGGCGAGATTGAAAACATCCGGCCAACCGCCAGCGCCATCGGCAAGGCCGTGCGCATTGATGACGCGCTGGGCCGTTACATCGAATACGCGAAATCTTCGTTCCCGCGTGGACTGACTCTCGAAGGGATGCGCATCGTGGTCGACTGCGGCCACGGCGCGGCCTACAAATCCACGCCCTGCGTGCTGCGCGAACTGGGCGCGGACGTGATCGTCTATGGCAACCAGCCCGACGGCACCAACATCAACCGTGACTGCGGCTCGATGCACACCGGCCTAGTCTGCCAGAAAGTCCGCGAACACGGCGCGCACCTCGGCCTCGCGCACGACGGCGACGCCGACCGGGTGCTGCTCTGCGACGAAACCGGCACGCTCACCGACGGTGACGACATCATGGTCATCGCCGCGCTGGAAATGCTGCGCGAAGGCACGCTCGCGGAAAAAACTTTGGTCAGCACCGTGATGAGCAACGCCGGGATCGAACCTGCCATCCAGGCCGCCGGCGGGCGCGTCCTCCGCACCGCGGTCGGCGACAAAAACGTGATCGATGAAATGCTCCGGCACGGCTTCAACTTCGGCGGCGAGCAGAGCGGGCATCTGATCTTCCGCGATTACAGCAGCACCGGGGACGGCCTGGTGGCCGCGCTGCAAATCCTCCGCATCATGCAGGCGAAAAACGCGCCGCTCTCGCAGCTCCGGCAATGCTGGACGCGTTATC
This sequence comes from Verrucomicrobiales bacterium, assembly GCA_947502425.1. Classification (GTDB taxonomy): domain Bacteria; phylum Verrucomicrobiota; class Verrucomicrobiia; order Limisphaerales; family SIBH01; genus SIBH01. The sequence goes on along the minus strand of CANMZY010000075.1, from coordinate 4,696 downwards.
CGCAGCTCGTGACCAACGTGAAGGTGCGCGAGAAAAAGCCGTTCGAGCAGCTCGAGGGCGTGCTCGCGCTGGTCGCGCAGGCCGAGGCCGCGGTGCAGCCGGCCGGCGGCCGCGTGCTGCTGCGCTACTCCGGCACCGAGCCGAAGGCGCGCCTGCTCATCGAAGGCCGCGACGCGCAGGTGCTGGAGCAATGGAGCGTGAAGATTTGCGAAGCGATCAAGCAGCACGTCGGGGTTTGAATGCTGCGCTTTCACCATGCCGCTGCCCTACAAAATTGCGACCCTGCTCTATTGCTTCAACGAACGCGACGAGGTGCTGCTGCTCGAACGCGCGCAGGACCCGAATCGAGGCTTCTGGAGTCCGGGCGGCGGCAAGTTGAAGACTGATCTCGGCGAGTCCCCCTACACCTGCGCGTGCCGCGAGGCGCATGAGGAAATGGGACTGGTCATCACGCCGCGCGAGCTGCATCTGACCGGGCTGGTCAGCGAATTCGGCTACGCGGGCCAGGCGCACTGGCTGATGTTTTTGTTCGAGGTGAAAACGAAGCTGACCGCCACGCCGCCGCCGCACGCCGAAGGAACCTTCCGTTTTTTTCCGCGCGCTGAACTGCCCGCGCTGCACATCCCGCAGACCGACCGGGAGACGATCTGGCCGCTGTTCTGGCAGCATCGCGGCGGATTTTTCGCCGCGCACTGTCATTGCCACCCCGGCGGTGGTAACGACTGGACGGTGGAAGAAACACAGCCTTCCCAGCAGCCCATCCGCTCAATCCTCAATGAAAGAACGGCTCAACGCGCGCATCAACTTGGTGTCTTGGGAGAATCGCTGGCCGAGAAAATTCTTCGGGCAGCAGGATTCGCTAAAATCAAAAATCTTAACCAGCTGAATCCAAACTTTCCTTTTGGCGATGTTTACGCGGAGCGCAACAATCAAAAATTTGTCATTAGCGTCAAAATCCGCAATAGATACGAGGCGAACACAGGCAGACTAAATTCTCGATACAATCTTGGAAGGAGGTGCAATGAACTGGCGGCGAAAGCCCAGGCTGAATTGTCAGCAACCCCTGCGGTTCTCGCGATTTCGCTGCTTGCTGACGTTTATTCCGCTTACTTCGCACCTCTGGCAATTCTTGAAGGCAGGCATGGCATTCCAATGACATCTCCGTGGCTGCGCCAATACGAATGCCTCGCAAAAGACTCTCTGCACGGACTAGATGTCTCCCATCTGAAAAACACTTATTCAACACGTCCTGCTTTGAATTTGAACGTTTAGATTTTGTTCGCTGCAAATCTTCTTCCAAAAATTCTCCCCGCTGACTTGACTTATCGCCCGCTCCCTCCGCTGGTCGCTTGCTTTGCGGGGCGTGGAGACATAAGGTCGCAACGTCGTGAAACAACCGTTCGCCAACGAAGAAGAAAAACCAAAGACTCCTGACGCCTTTCCAGCCGCAGTCGATCATCCGGCGGATTCCATCGCACGGCGCTGGTCATTCTGCTGGTGAAATGGCTCTGGTCGCGCGGCCTGATGCGACCCGCCAACGCGGAGGAGGACGAGGCGGTGGCGGAAGCAGTCCCCGCCCGGCCCGCCTCGCTGCCGGTGCCGATCCCAGAGGCGGCGCCGACGATTTACATTTCCGAAAAGGACCAGCAGTCTGGGCCGTTCACGCGCGCCCAGGTGCGCGCCACGGTCGTGGCCGGCTCGGTCAGCGAGGAGGCCTACTATTGGCGCGAAGGCAGGGCGGATTGGCAGGGCGTCTGGTCGCTCCAGTGACCGGTTTTTTTTTGGGGACGGACGAAGTGCCGGTTGGTCCGCCGCTCCGAGGGACACGGAGCGGGACGCCCCGTGAACTCGCAGGCGCGGACGCCTGCGCTACCTCCGCCGGTTGGGTTCAGCGGGAGGAAGAACGACCACGCAGTCCCAACCGGGTCGCCGGGTGGCAATAAACTGAGATGCGCCCGACCTCCGAATCCGGAAAAATTCCGCTTGGCATCCGCTCATGCCGGCGCAAAGTCACCAGCAATGAAACCAGCAAAGTCACCAGCAATGAAACCAGCCTCCCAAAACCGCACCGCGCCAAAAACAAATTACGACCGGTTCCACGCCGGCCGGGTCATGCCCGTCCCTCGCGCGTGATGATGCCGCTGCGCCAGGCCACGAATCCGTTCCCGGCCGCCCTGGTTTGGCTGGCGATCCTCGGCGCACCGGCCCTGCTGCGTGCCGCGGCACCCGCCGCGGATTTGGAGTTTTTCGAGACGCGCATCCGTCCGCTGCTCGCCGAGAACTGTTTCAAATGCCACAGTGCGACGAGCGAGAAACTGAAAGGCGGGCTTCACCTGGACACGCGCGCCGGCATGCTGAAGGGCGGCGAGAGCGGGCCGTCCCTCGTGCCTGGCCAGCCCGACGAAAGCCGGCTGATCCAGGCGGTGCGCTACAAAGATGAGAAGACCGCGATGCCGCCGAAAAAAAAGCTGGCGGACGCGCAGATCGCCGACCTCGAGGCCTGGGTGCGCCTAGGCAGTCCGTGGCCGGAGCAGTCCGTGGCGCCGGCGGCGGTGGACGGAAAAAAAGGATATGACTGGGAGAAATTTCGCGCCGGGCATTGGGCGTTCCGCAAAGTGGTGAAGCCGGAACCGCCGAAAGTGAAGAGCGCGGCGTGGGCGCGGAATCCGGTTGACCAGTTTGTCCTGGCCCGGCTGCAGGCCGCCCAGTTGAAGCCCGCGCCGCCCGCCGAAAAATCCATTCTGCTTCGCCGCGCCTACCTCGATCTCACCGGCCTGCCGCCCACACCCGAAGCAGTCGCGGCGTTTCTCGGCGACAAGTCGTCCGGTGCTTTTGCGAAGGTGGTGGACGCGCTGCTCGCCTCGCCCCAATACGGCGAACGCTGGGGGCGGCACTGGCTGGATGTCGCGCGCTACAGCGACGGACTGGGCGGGTTTCTCGACGCCGAGGCGTTGCCGGAAGCGTGGCGTTACCGGGACTGGGTCGTCGCCGCGCTGAACCGCGACCTGCCCTACGACCAGTTCGTGCGGGCTCAGATCGCTGGCGATTTGATTGGGGACGACCGGGAATTGGGTGTCGGCACCGGCTTCTTTGCGGTCGGCCCGACATACATCTCGGACGGCGGCGATCCCGCCGCGACGGCGCAGGCTCAAGCGGAGACGCTGGCGGATCGCGTGGACACTTTTTCGCGCGCGTTCCTCGGGCTGACCGTGGCGTGCGCGCGCTGTCACGATCACAAGTTCGATCCGATCACCGCGCGGGACTACTACGCGCTCGCGGGGATTTTTAACAACTCGAAGGCCGGGCTGGCCTCCCTGGCTTCGCGAGAGGTGGTGGCGGCGTTCGATGCCGCGCAGAAGGCCATCCAGGAGCAGGAAAAAAAGATCAAGGCCGCCGGGACGAACGAAGCCGCGAAGCCGCATGTGCCGGAGTTGAAGGCGGAACTGGAGCGCCTCAAAAAAGCCGCCCCGCCGCCCCTGCCCAAGGCTCACCTGCTTGGCGACACCGGCAGCAGCGACCTGCCCGTGGCCATTCGCGGCGATCTGCGCAAGCCCGGCGAACCCGCGCCGCGCCGTTTCCTGCAAATTCTCGCGGGAGAAAATGCGCCGCTCTTCAAGGAAGGCAGCGGCCGCCGTCAGTTGGCGGACGCCGTGGCCGATCCCGCCAATGCGCTGACCGCGCGCGTCATCGTGAACCGCGTGTGGCAGCATCATTTCGGACAGGCGCTGGCGCGCACGCCGGGCAACTTTGGCATGATCGGTGAGAAGCCCACGCACCCGGAGCTGCTCGACTGGCTGGCCGCGACCTTTGTGGAAAAAGGCTGGTCCTTGAAGAAGCTCCACCGCCTGATCCTGCTCTCGTCCACCTGGCAGATGAGCAGCCATTACGACCCGGCCGCCTTCGCCGCCGACGGAGAAAACCGCCTGCTCTGGCGGATGAACCCGCGCCAGCTCGAGGTCGAATCCTGGCGCGACAGCCTGCTCGCGGTGACCGGCGAACTCGACCGCACCCTCGGCGGTCCGCCCACGGAAAAGATTCTCGAAACCAGCCGGCGCACGCTCTACAGCAAGATCAGCCGCAACGGCGACCGATTCCTTTCCGACGAGTTCCTGCGCCTCTTCGACTTCCCGGCGCCGCGCACGACGAGCGAAGTGCGCTCGACCAGCACGGTGCCGCAGCAGCATCTGTTCATGATGAACAGCGCCTTCATGGCCGCCCGCGCCAAGGCGCTCGCCGCCCGGCTCGGGCGCGAGTCCGCCGAGGACTGCGTCCGTATCGCGCGCGCCTACCAGTTGCTCTACGCGCGCGCGCCCGCCGCCGGAGAGACCGCGCTCGGCCTGGCCTTCCTCGCCGACCCGGCTGGCGGTGGGGCCGGGTCGCGCTGGGAATCCTACGCGCAGGCCTTGCTTTCCGCCCACGAGTTCCGGCAAATTCAATGACCGTCATGCAATTTTTGGAACACGAAGCCGCCTTCCGTCGCGCCGCCCGCCTGTCTTCGCGCCGTGATTTTCTCAGCCGCCTCGGCGCGGGCATGGGCACGATCGGCCTGGCCGGTTTGCTAGGCCAGACGCGCGCGTTCGGCGGGCCGGCGGCGGCCGCGCCGCTGCTGCCCAAGGCTCCCCATTTCGCGCCGCGGGCGAAGCATGTCATCCAGCTCTTCATGCCCGGCGGGCCTTCGCAGGTGGACACGTTCGAC
>CANMZY010000074.1:0-10826 GCA_947502425.1 Verrucomicrobiales bacterium | reverse complement strand
CACCGTCTTCGCCCTGCCTTTCGCGCTCGCCGCGATGGTCGTGGCCGAGCGTGATAATCGCGGCTGGCCCGGCGCGAAAACCTTCTGGCTCACCATCGCCGCGATGGTCTTCGCCCGCACCTGTGCCATGGCCTTCAACCGCATCGTGGACCGCAAGTTCGACGCGCTCAATCCGCGCACCGCCCAACGCCATCTGCCCGCCGGGAAAATTTCGCTCAGCGGCGCGTGGGCGCTCTGGGCCGTGAGCGGCGCGGGCCTGGTCGCGGCGAGCTGGTTTCTGAATCCCCTGTGCTTTTATCTTTCACCCGTGGCGCTGCTCGTCGTCTGTTTTTATTCGCTGACGAAGCGATTCACGGATTACACGCACGTTTTTCTCGGCATCGCGCTTGCGCTCGCGCCCATCGGTGCATGGCTGGCGGTGAAGGGCGAGTTCGGTTTTCACGCGCCGCCGCCGACCGCCGATCTGGTGCGCGGCTGGATTTCCCAGATCACCCTCGGCTTCACGCCCATCGTGCTGGCGCTGGCGGTGGTCTTCTGGCTGATCGGCTTCGACATCATCTACGCGCTGCAAGATTACGAGTTCGACCGCGCGCACGGGCTGCATTCCATCGTCGTGGCGTGGGGGCCGGCCAACGCGTTGCGCGCGGCGTTTCTCGCGCACATGGTCATGTGCGGATTGCTGCTGCTCTTCGGTCTCATGTGCGGCTTTCGCGTCGCCTACCTCGTCGGCTGGCTGCTGATCGTGCTCTGCCTGATGTTTGAACATTGGATCGCGCGCCGCCGCAGCCTCAACTGGATCAACACCGCCTTCTTCCGCCTCAACGCCGTGGTCAGCCTGATCTTCCTAGTGGTGGTGATTGGTGAAGTGGTGTTCCGGAGCGGGTTCAAACTTCGCTAGGAGCGCGGTTGCCGACCTGGCGCGTTGGAGTTCAAGCTTCAGCTTGTTCGGGGACACGCTAAAGCGTGAACTCCAACTTAAGGATCGCGCCGGGTCGGAGACCGACGCTCCGTGGTAAACCCGCTTTCCTAACCACACAACCTCTGCTAACCTTGCGGCGTGAATTTCTTCGTTCAACACAGCGAACTGCGCGACCTCTACGACAAGGTCGCCGCCGGCGAACGCATTTCCGAGACCGACGCGCTGCGCTTGTTTGAATCGAAAGACCTCAACGCCCTCGGCGCCATCGCCGATCTCGCGCGGCAGAAGAAAGTGGGTAACCATGCCAGCTACATCATCAACCGCTACATCAACTACTCGAACTACTGCATCCTCTCCTGCCAGTTCTGCTCCTTCGCGCGCAAGAAACGCGACGCGGACGGCTTCGAGTTGACCATCCCGCAAATGGTCGAGAAGGCGCGCGAGGCGTTGAAACTCGGCATCACGGAACTGCACATCGTCGGCGGACTGCATCCCTCGCTGCCGTTCAGTTACTACACGGACATGTTGAAGGCGCTGAGCGCGCTGAATGATGGCCGTAGCAGCGGACGTGAGTCCGCTCAAACTGATTCCTCGCAGCCGGGAAGTCAGAGCCGACTCACGTCGGCTGCTACGAAGCTTCAATTAAAATGCTTCACCGCGATTGAAATCCTCCACCTCGCCTGGCTTGCGAAAAAATCCGTCGAGCAGACATTGCGCGAACTGAAGGCTGCCGGACTCGAATCGCTCACCGGCGGCGGCGCGGAAATTTTCCGCAAGGAAGTCCGCAGCGCCATCGCCAAGGGCAAGGAATCCGCCGAGGAATATCTGGACGTACACCGCACCTGGCATCGCCTCGGCGGACGCAGCACCTGCACGATGCTGTTCGGCCACGTCGAATCGCTCGCCGACCGCGTGGATCACCTGCGGCAATTGCGCGCGTTGCAGGACGAGACGAAGGGCTTCGTGGGCTTTGTCGCGTTGCCGTATCAGCCGGAGGACAACGACATTCCTGTCACGACACCACCGACCGGGTTTGATTCCCTCCGCACCATCGCCGTGAGCCGCATCTACCTCGATAATTTCGATCACATCACCGCCTACTGGGTGGGCTTGGGCATGAAGCTGGCGCAAGTGGCGTTGAGCTACGGCGCGGACGACCTGCACGGGACGATCATCGAAGAACACATCTTCCACATGGCCGGCGCGACCTCGCCGCAATTGCAGACCGAAGCGGACATGATCAAGGCCATCCGCGAAGCCGGTCGCACGCCGGTGCAGCGAAATACGTTCTACGAACCGATCAAGGTCCTGGCGGAGACTTCGCAGACGGTGAATGAAGCTGAACCGCCGTCGGGCAAATCCAAAGTGCTCGAGGAAAATCTGGCGACGGCGTGAAAGCCAGGACCGGGGCGGCCCCGCCCGGGCCGTGTCGTTTTGGAAATGCCTTTCCACATTTTTCCACCGCGCCTATCGTGCGCCCGCCTTTTCGACATGACGCAAACGGAAACATTGCTCCGGGAACTGATCGCGCTGCCCAGCGTGAACCCCGCCTTCATGCCCGCCGGCGACCCGCGGGCGGGCGAGGGCCGCGTCGCCGAATTCCTGCTCGCCACCGCCGCCACCGCCGGGTTGGATGTGGAATTGCACCCCGTCTTTCCCGGCCGCCCGAACCTGCTCGCGCGCCTGTCACCCGCCGGAAAAATCCGCCGCCGCGTCCTGCTCGCCCCGCACCTCGACACGGTCGGTGACGCGGCCATGCCGGACGCGCTGTTCCAGCCGCGCACCAAAAACGACCGGCTCCACGGGCGCGGCGCGTGCGACACCAAAGGCTCGGTGGCCGCAATGCTCACGGCGTTGCGGGCCGTCGTGCGCGGCGGCCCGCGTCCGGCGGAGACGGAAATTGTTTTCGCGGGGCTGATCGATGAGGAGTGCGGCCAGTCCGGCTCGCGCGCGCTGGTCAAAAGCCGTTTCTCCGCCGATCTCGCCATCGTCGGCGAGCCGACCTGCCTGCGCGTGGTCACGGCGCACAAGGGCGATCTCTGGCTGCGTCTCGAAACGCGCGGGCGGGCGGCGCATGGCTCCAAGCCGCATCTGGGCCGCAACGCCGTCCACGCCATGGCGCGCATCGTCCATCTGCTGGAAAAAAATTACGCCGCGCAACTGCGCCGCCGCCGGCATCCGCTGCTCGGCCATCCCACGGTGAACGTCGGCTCGATCAACGGCGGGCGGCAGCCGAACATCGTGCCGGACCATTGCGTGATCTCGATCGACCGCCGCACGATCCCTGGCGAGAGCCAGGCCGCCGTCGCCCGCGAGATCAAGTTGCTCCTCCGGCGGCACGGCCTCGCCGCCACGCTGCTCGACACGAAGAGCGACGCCCCCTGCCCGCCCTTGGAAACCGATCCGCGCCGGCCGCTGGTGAAATTGTTTTTGCAGGCGGCTGGGCAGTCGGAGCCGGCGGGCGTGGATTATTTCAGCGACGCGGCGGTGCTGGCCAGCGGCGGCATTCCGAGCGTGGTCTTCGGTCCGGGCGACATCGCGCAGGCGCACACGGCGGACGAGTGGATTGCCCTGCGCTCGCTGGAGCGGGGCACGGCACTGCTCGAGAAATTTCTGCGATCATTGCCATGAGCCAGGGTCGAACCACGTTTTTTCAGCAAAGCGGATGGATGCTGCTGGCCACGGTCGCCGCCGGCGGCGGCATGGCGCTGGTGCAATGGTACGCCGGAAAAACCCTGAGCGGCGCGGAACTGGGCGTGTACGGCGCGCTGCTCGGCGCGCTCGGCCAGATCGGCATTCCGGTGCTCGGCCTGCAAAGCGTCTTCGCCCACCAGGCGGCCTCGGCCGTGACTCCGCAGCGCGAACGGGAGTTGGCCGGGACGTTGCGCGGCGTGGCGCTGGGGATTTTTATCATCTGGCTGGTGATCGCGGCGGTCGCGCTCGTGGCGCAGCCGTGGATTTTACAATCCTTCAAGATCGGCAGCCCGCTCGTGCTCTGGATCACTCTCTTCATCGCGCTGGCCGGCATGTGGCAGCCGATGATGACCGGCGTGCTGCAGGGAGCGCAGCGGTTCTATCCGCTCGGCGGCTCGAGCATCGTGAACGGCCTGGGCCGGTTCGCCGGCATGTTCCTGCTCGTGCAAATTTTCGGGGTCAGCGTGTCGGGCGTGATGGGCGGGGTGCTGATCGGCACGCTGCTGGGGTTGGTCTTGGTGGCGTGGACGACGCGCGAGGCCTGGCGCGGCCCGCGCGCGCCGGTGCCGTGGGGCGCGTGGTTCCGGCGGGTGGTCCCGATCACGCTCGGCCTGGCCGCGCCCACCTGCATGTTCACGATGGACACGCTGGCGGTGCAGTATGTTTTCCCGAAGGAGACCACGGGCGATTACAACGCCGCACGGGTGGTGGGCGTGACGCTGCTCTATCTCACTGCCGCGATGACGCAGGTGATGTTTCCGAAAATTGTGCGGAGCGCGGCGCGGCTGGAAAAGTCAGACGCGCTGATGCTGGCGCTGGGCGCGTCCGCCGTGATGGGGGTGCTGGGCTGCCTAGCCTGCACGCTGTTACCGGCCCTGCCCCTGCGTATTCTGTGGGGCGAGAAATACATCCACATGGCGTGGCTCGTGCCGTGGTTCGCGTGGTGCATCCTCCCGGTGTCGCTGGCCGGCGTGCTGGTGAACAATCTGCTGGCGCGCGAGCGTTACGCGGTGGTGCCGTGGCTGCTGGTCGTGGGCGTCGGCTACGCGGTCGCCTTGCGATTTTTTCACGGCGATTTTGTGACGGTGGTGCGGACGATGGGAATTTTCGGGCTGGTGCTGCTGGCGCTGACCCTCGGCTTCACCCGCTGGGCCAAGGGGCCGCCGGTCAAGGCAGGCTGAAGGGTTAGATTTTTTTGGCCGGCTCGGAGGGCGGCAGCGGGGCCCGGAGCCGGGTGTAGAGCCAGATTTCGATGGGCCGCAGCACGCGCAGCACCCCGTAAAACGGCGAGTAGATCAGCCGCAGCCGGATCACGGAAAGCAGCATCGACAGCGAGGTGCGGCCCAGCACCACCTTCGAGCCGATCTGGTCGGTCCACTCGGTCGGCACCTCGAGAATTTTGAACCCCGCGCGCCGGATGACGTAAAGCAGGTTGATGTCAAAGGCCATGTCCGTGATGCGCAGGGCGTGATGAATTTTTTGCACTACCTCGCGCCGCAGGAGCTTCGCGCCGCATTGCGTGTCCTTGATGTTCAGCCAAAAAAGAAGCTGCACGATTCCGTGGAAAACGCGGCTCGCGAACTGGCGCTTGCTGGTCTGGGACTGATGCAGAATCGCGCCGGCCATCCAGCGCGAGGCGATCACGACGTCCGCCCGCTCGCGGTGCTGCACCAGCTCGTGAAAGGCGCGGGGTGCTGTCGCGCCGTCGGCATCGACATAGCCGATCCAGTCGGCGACGGACGCCAGCCGCAAGCCCTCGATCAGCGCGCCTCCCTTGCCGATGGGCGCGGTGAATTCGCGCGGGCTGACTTCGGGAAAATCTTTCGCGACCGCCTGCACCACGCCGAGGGTGTTGTCGCGGCAGCCGTTCAGGATGACGACGAGCCGGAACGGCCCCTGGTAATGCTCGCGGAAATATTGCGCATACTCGCGCAGCACCGGCCCGATGCGGTCCTCCTCATTGTAGGCCGGGATCAGCAGCAGCAGGCTGGGGTCGGGCTGGTTCACGCGATGGTTTCGGCTGGGCCAGTCCGGGCGGACGGCCTATTTGGAAAAAATTGGTTCGCCTGAGACCTGGGTCAGGGCGTGGTATTTCGTGACGAGACTCTTCGTCACCGGGCCGGGCTTGCCGGTGCCGATGACGCGCCCGTCGATTTTAATGACCGGCATGATCTCCGCGCCGGTGCCGGTCAGGAAACATTCGTCCGCGTTGAACAAATCGTAGCGAGTCAGGTTCGGCTCGGAAACTTTCACGCCCAGTTCCCCGGCTAGCTCCATCACCGTGCCGCGCGTGATGCCATAAAGCGCGCCCGCCGAGAGCGGCGGCGTGAGCAGCGCGCCGTGCTTGATGATGAACAAATTGTCCGCCGTGCATTCCGCCACGAAACCCGCGGCGTTCAGCATCACCGCCTCTTCCACGCCGGCGTTGTTCGCCTCGATCTTGGCCAGGATGTTGTTCAGATAATTCAGCGATTTGATGGCCGGGTTGACCGCGCTGTGCAGGTTCCGCACCGTCGGCACGGTCACGATGTCCATGCCGCGCGCGTAAAGCTCCTTCGGATAGACCTGAATTTTGCCCGCGATGATGATGACGGACGGCTTCCGGCAACTGCGCGGGTTCAAGCCGAGCGTGCCGATGCCGCGCGTGACGATGAGGCGGACGTAGCAGTCGCGCAGCTTGTTCGCGCGGATGGTCTCCACGGTGGCCTTCATCAACCCGGCGTGTGTCATGGGAATGTCCAAAAGGATCGCTTTGGCCGAATAAAACAGCCGGTCGATGTGCTCGGTCAATTTGAAGACGCGGCCATGGTAGGCGCGGATGCCTTCAAAGACGCCGTCGCCGTAAAGCAGCCCGTGGTCGAACACGGAAATTTTGGCGTTCTTCTCGTCGTAAAACTTGCCGTCGATGTAGATTTTCATGCCGTAAGGGGCGGAAACTACGCAAACACTCGGTGGGGCGCAACTTTTCAGTTCAGATCGCGCAACTGCCGTCACAACCGTTTCAGCAACTGGTCATACTCCGCGTGCGTTCCTATCCAAAACCAAACGATGAGATTTCCCCGGCGACGGCCCAAAGCCCGATAGTTTCGATTCACGCGCACCGACCAGACATCCTCGAAGAGCGGTTTGAAGTGGAGATTGGAACTGAAAGCATCCTCCCGCCAGAGCTGGAACTTTTCCCGAGCCTGCCGTTAAACCTCTGCCGGCAGCGCATGGAAGGACCCCCAGAAATCCGCGTTGGTCCGGGAAATCACGGAAGCTCCGAAAGATTTCCGCGGGCGATATCCTCATCCACCTTGGCGAGGAGCTTGGCGAGCTTGCCGGTGGTGAGGTCGTGTTTCATTTGCTCGTCCCAAGCATCGTCCTCCCACACATGGAGACAACGGGCCACTTCCGCCCGCTCTTCCAACGTCAGCCTGGGAATCGCAGCTTTGATTTCTTGGACCGTGCTCATGGCGCAAACCTAGTGAAGCGATGCGGAAAAACAAGCCTTGTTCCGGGTGGAGCGGTTTTCGATCCATTCTCAGTTTGCCGTCAAACTCATCGCCTCCGCGTCTTTCCAAGGTGTCTTTCCAAGATTGCATTTCCCGCCTCGCCCTCCCAAAGTCATCACCAGAAAAATTATAACCATTTGCACTGCCACTATGCCCAACCCCTGGACTGGAAAAGGTAATCCCTACACCCGCAAGGAAGTCGTCGAGCGCCTCCGCGCCCAGCTCAGGAAGGGCCGCCCCATCATCGCGGCCGGGGCGGGCACGGGCATCAGCGCCAAGTTCATCGAGAAGGGAGGGGCGGACCTCATCATCATCTACAACTCCGGCCGCTTCCGCATGGCGGGACACGGCTCCACCTGCGGCCTCATGGCCTACGGCGACGCCAACGCCGTCGCGATGGAGATCGGCGAATATGAAGTGCTGCCGGTCGTCGAGGAAATCCCCGTCATCTGCGGCGTCCACGCCACCGACCCGCGCCGCCGCATGTGGCACTGGCTGCAGCAGGTGAAGAACATGGGCTTCAGTGGTGTGAACAATTTTCCCACGCACACCATTGTGGACGGACTTTTTCGTGGCGTGCTCGAAGAAACCGGCATGAGCGTGCAGAAGGAATTCGAGATGATCACCCTCGCCCACAAGATGGATTTGTTCACCATCGTCTATGTCGCCACACCGGACGAGGCGAAGGCGATGGCGCAGGCCGGCGCGGACGCGATCATCGCGCACGTCGGCACCACCGTGGGCGGGAGCATCGGTGTGAAGGGCGCGGTCTGCACCATGGATGACGCGGTGCGCCGCACGCAGGCGATCATCAACGGCGCGAAAAAAGTCCGCAAAGACATCCTCTTCCTCTCGCACGGCGGCCCGATCTGCACACCGGAGGACGCGGCCTATGTGAATAAACACACCGATTGCGTCGGGTTCGTCGGCGCGTCGAGCCTGGAACGCATGGGCGTCGAGCAATCACTGATCGATCTAACGAAGAAATTCAAGCGCATCCCCGTCCAAGCCTCCGCGCTAAAGCCTTTCCGCTCCGGCGCCAAAAAATAATGAACCGCATCTACTCACTCTCCGGGCTTGGCCGGCCGTTGGTGGCAGCCCTGTTGCTTGGCTCCGCCTTCGCCAGTTCCGCCGCTAACAGCGTCAACTTCAACCGCGACATCCGCCCGATCCTTTCCGACAACTGCTTCTCCTGCCATGGGCCGGATCAGAACCGGCGCAAGGCCAAGTTGCGCCTCGACGTGCGCGAGGAGGCCATCGCCCTGAAGGCTTTCATTCCCGGAAAACCCAAGGACAGCGAGTTGGTCAAGCGCATCCTCACCGACGATGAGGACGATCTCATGCCGCCGCCGGAATCGCACAAGAAACTCACGCCGGCGCAGAAGGAACTGCTCCAGCGCTGGGTGGCGGAGGGCGCGGAATACCAGTCGCACTGGGCCTACGCCGCTCCGAAACGTCCCGTCGGCAAGGGCGGGATCGACGTGCTCGTGCAGGAACGGCTCAAGGAGATCGGGCTGAAATCTTCACCCCAGGCTGACCGGCGCACGCTGGCGCGACGGCTGTGGTTCGATCTGCTCGGGCTTCCTCCCAAACCCGACGAAGTGGACGCCTTCGTGAAAGACAAGTCACCCGATGCCTACGGGAAACTGGTCGATCGGCTCCTGGCCTCGCCGCATTATGGCGAGCGCATGGCCATCGGCTGGCTCGACGTGGTGCGGTTCGCGGACACCATCGGCTACCACTCGGACAATCCGCGCAACATTCATCCCTACCGCGACTACGTCATCAAAGCGTTCAACGAGAACAAACGCTTCGACCAGTTCACGCGCGAGCAGCTCGCCGGCGACCTCCTGGCCGACGCCTCGCAGGAAACGCGGGTCGGCTCGGCCTTCAACCGCCTCATCTTGAGCACCGAGGAAGGCGGCGCGCAGTCGAAGGATTACGAACAGCGTTATCTCACCGACCGGGTTCGCGCCGTCGGCACCGTCTGGCTGGCGCAAACCATCGGCTGCGCCCAGTGCCACGATCACAAGTTTGACCCCACGACCCAGCGCGACTTCTACTCGATGGGCGCGTTCTTCGCCGACATCAAGGAACCCATCGTCGGCAAACGCGAGAGCGGCCTGCTGGTGCCCAGTGACAAGGACACCGCCGAACTTGCCCGTCTGGACGCCAAGCTGGCCAAGGCGCAGAAGGACTACGACGCCCCGCACCAGGAGCTCACCTCGGTTTTCGCCAAGTGGCAGGAAGCCTCCCTGACCGCCGCCGAAAACAACGAAAAATGGAAGCAGGCCAAGCCCACCAAGGTGGCCTCGACCAACGGCGCGAAGCTTACCGTGCAAAAAGACAACTCCATCCTGGCCAGCGACAAGAATCCCACCAACGATACCTACACCGTGACCTTGACCGGCGCGCTCGAGGAAGTCGTCGGCCTGCGCCTCGAAGTTCTCCCGGACGACTCACTTCCCATGAAAGGCCCGGGCCGCGCCACCAATGGCAATTTCGTTTTGTCCGGAGTCAGCGCGACCGTGACGCGCGGCCAGGAAAAGCCCGAGCCGGTGAAGTTTACCGGAGCCCGCGCGACTTTCGAGCAGACGGTGGCCAACGAAAAAAGCCCGGCCCGGAAATGGACCGCCGCGTCCACGATTGCGGGCGACGCGAAGGGCAAGCCCTCCGGCTGGGCTGTTCTGCCGGAAGCCGGCAAGGCGCAGTATCTGGTCTTGGCACTCGGCGCGCCGCTCACCATCGGAAAAGGCGACACGCTGACGATCGAGTTGAAACAGAATCACACCGAGAAGGAACATTTGCTTGGCCGATTCCGCCTCGCCACGACCACCAATGCCGAATGCGCCCGCGTTGCGCATCCTCCGGCTCCGCCCGCCGAGATCGTGACCATCCTGAAAGTGGCGGCCGAAAAACGTTCCGGCCCGCAGAAGGACAAACTCTTCGATCACTACAAGGGCCTCGTTCTCGAGTTGGCCGCCCTCCGCACGGAAATTGCCGACACCAAGAAGGCGAAGAAGGATCTCGATGCCAAGATTCCCAAGTGCCTCGTCACTGTTGCGGCCGAGACCCGACGCACCGTCCGCCTGCTGCCGCGTGGAAACTGGATGGACGAAAGCGGCCCCGTGGTGCAGCCCGCGCTGCCCTCTTTCCTGCCGGTTTCGCTGAAGAAGGAAGCCAAGACCAACGCGCCCTTGTCCCGGCTCGATCTCGCCGAATGGATGATCGCGAAGGAAAACCCGCTCACCGCGCGCGTCTTTGTGAATCGGGTGTGGAGGCAATTCTTCGGCACCGGCCTGTCCAAGGTAATCGATGACATGGGCGCGCAGGGCGAGCCGCCGGTGAACCCCGCGCTGCTGGACTGGCTCGCGTGCGAGTTCATAGACTCGGGCTGGGACGTCAAGCACGTTGTCCGCACCATGGTGATGAGCGGAACCTACCAGCAGGTCTCGACCGCCTCGAAGGAATTGCAGGCGCGCGATCCCTTCAATCGCGAGCTGGCCCGCCAGAGCCGCTGGCGGCTCGATGCCGAACTCGTCCGCGACAACGCGCTCTCCGTCGCCGGCCTGCTCGTGCCGAAGATCGGCGGTCCCAGCGTGAAGCCGTATCAGCCGGACGGCTACTGGGAGAACCTGAATTTTCCCACACGCGCCTATGACGCGAGCAAGGGCGAGGACCAGTACCGCCGCGGCCTTTACACCTGGTGGCAGCGTTCC
>CANMZY010000073.1:0-10849 GCA_947502425.1 Verrucomicrobiales bacterium | reverse complement strand
AACTGGCAGAAGAACCCCGAATGGAGCCACACGGGCAGCGATCGTCCCTACCATTATTACGGCAGCGCGATCTGGTTCAACCGCATCGGCAAAGCAATGGGCGAGGCGATGCTGGAACTCTTGAAAGCCGCCAAATAAGCGGGTTCGAACCCGATCCGGGGCACGAAAATGAATTCCCGTCCCGGCACTATTCGGGCGCTGTTGCTGTTCGTCCTCCTGGCCACGACGCTCGCCGCCGCCGCGCCCGCCAAACCGCCGCACGTCCTGCTCCTCCTGGTTGACGACCTGGGATGGATGGATCTGCACTGTCAGGGCAACCTTCGTCTCGACACGCCGCGCCTCGATGCGCTCGCCAGACAGGGTGTGCGCTTCACCAGCGCGTATTCGGCTTCACCCGTCTGCTCGCCGACACGCGGCGCCTTGATCACCGGACTGGCGCCCGCACGGCTCCACATCACCCAGCACGGCAAGGATGGCCCGTCATTCTGGCCGAAGGATCGCCCCGTGCAACCGCCCGCCGCCGAACATGTGCTGCCCCTCAAGACGATCACCCTCGCCGAGCGCTTGAAGGAAGCCGGCTACGCGACCGGCTTCTTTGGCAAATGGCACCTCTCCGGAGACCGTGATCCCAAGGATCCCTCCGCCGGCGGCCCGGATTTCTGGCCGGAGCATCAGGGCTTCGACATCAACATCGGCGGTTGCGGCCTCGGCGGTCCGCCCTCCTATTTTGATCCCTACCGCATCCCTGCCATCAAGCCGCGCAAGAAGGGTGAATACCTGGAAGACCGGCTGGCGGATGAAACCATCACCTTCCTCCAGAAGAATCATCACCAGCCCACCTTCACCTGTTTATGGACCTACAACGTCCACTACCCTTTCGAAGCTCCGGCCGATCTGATCGCGAAATACAAAGGCAAGGAAGGCCCGGGCCTCAAGAACGCGATCTACGCCGCGCAAATCGAGGCCACCGACCGCGCGATCGGCCGGGTGCTCGACGAAATCGACGGCCTCGGCATCGCGGACAACACGCTGGTCATTTTCACCAGCGACAACGGCGGCTGGGAAGGTGCCGCCGACAACCGTCCTCTGCGCTCCGGCAAAGGCGATCTCTACGAAGGCGGCCTGCGCGTGCCCCTCATCATCCGCTGGCCGGGCATCGTGGAAAAACCCGCCACCACCAACGCCACGCCCGTGATCACCATGGACCTGGCCGCCACCATTCTCGATGCCGCCCAGGTCAAACTGCGACCCAACGAATTGCTCGACGGCGCGACGCTGCGTCCGGTGCTCCAAGGTAAAATAGATGTCCGCCCTCCGCTCTTCTTCCACTATCCCCATTACGCCTTCCACCGCGCCAACCGGCCCGGCGGCGCCATCCGCTCCGGCCAATACAAACTCATCCGACGCTATGACGACCAATCGGTGGAACTCTACGACCTGTCCGCGGACCTCGGCGAAGCCCGCAACCTCGCCTTCCAACAGCCCGAGTTGGCCGCGAAGCTCAATGAGGAACTCGGCCGTTGGCTCAAGTCCACCGGCGCGCAACTGCCCACGCCCGCGCGATGAACCTCCGCCCCGGAATGCCGGCTTCAGCCGGCAGAAGCGCACGCCAGGTCACACACCTCGGCCGATCATATCGGCGTTCCGCCATTCATTCCCACGATTCGCGATCATTCGCTGAAGGATTTTCCTGACCATGAACCGCCCTGTGCGAAATTTTCTGTCCCTTGTCGCCGCGCTGCTCGCGGCCCTGACCGCCGGCCCTTGCGCTTTCGCCGCGGGCGTGGAATTTCCCGGCCCGGAACCGGGCCGGGCGACCATTGAGGCGAAGGCCTCCGACGGGGCGAGGGTTGCCACGTTCACCCTCGAAAATAAAGTGATCGTCGCGAGTTGGGAGGTGCGCGCCGGCGGCATCCATCCCGCCGCCGTGGTGAACAAGCTCACCGGCCAGCGCCTTGATCAGCAGGGCGCGGAACTGTTCCGCGTTTCCACCCGGCCGCCGGTCGCGGGCGATGGAAGTTTCGCCGTCACCATCCGACTCGATGCGGACCGGGTCGTCGCGCTGGCCAGCAAGGACGGCCGGGTGTTCAGCGAACTGACGTCGTGGCCGCGCGCGGATTTTCCCGGCGAGCCGGCCGTGATTCGCGTCGGCAAGATGAACTTGAAGGCGCAATCGCGCGATCATAACGGCGATCTGGGCGCGGTGGGCGCGGGTCGGATTTTTGACATCCGCCCACCGCCGCCGCCACCGGCGGCGGATCACTTCGCCTTCCAGACATCGGCGCACCGCGCGGCCACCACCGAGTTTCCGTTCCCGCCGGGCACGCGGCGCGTCTCCGCCCGCATCGACAAGGGGACGGACACCGGGCTTTCGTGGTCCCCGGCCCTCGCGCTCGTCTGGGAGGAGGGCGTGCGCTTCCTGCTCGTCGGCCTGCGCGAAACCAACGGCGTCTTCAACCTCACGACTTTGACCGGCGAAAAATTCGCCGCGCCCAAGCCCGGTGATTTTCCCGCCGGCGACCTGCCCGCGTCGGCGTTCCGGCTGGACCGCGCGCCCAGCCTCGGCACGTTGCGGCTGACCGATCAGACGCGGCGTCTCGCCGACTCCATTCCCGGCCGCTTTCTCGAGGCCACGCTGGTCGCGACTAATGGCCTGCGCGCCCTCTGGCGGGCGGAGTTGCGCGACGGCTCCAGCTACGTGCGCCAGACGGTGGAGTTTACCGCGCCGGAAAAAACCCTCGCGCTCCACGGCGTGGAACTGGCGGACCTGCGCCTGCCGGGCGGGCGGACGATCGGCACCGCGCCCGGCTGCCCCGTCGCGGGTGGCGGATTTTTTCTCGGCGTGGAAATGCCCGGCGCGCGCAATCTCGTGGACGACGAAGGCGCGCGCATCGGCTTCGCCTGCGCGCTGGAAATTTCACCCCAGCAGTCCTACCGCTTCGGCGCGGTCACCGGCGTCGCTCCCGAGGGGCAGCTTCGGCGCGCGTTTCTTTGCTACCTCGAACGCGAGCGCGCCCGCGCCTCGAAGCCCTTCCTGCACTACAACTGCTGGTACGATCTCGGCTACGGGCTGAACGAGGACAAGATCGTGGACGTGGTGCGGCGCTTCGACGACGAACTGGTGAAAAAGCGCGGCGTGCCCGTGCAGTCCTATCTTGCAGACGACGGCTGGGACGATCCGGTGAAAGGTCTGTGGGTCGAAAACTTGAAACGCTTTCCGCAGGGCTTCGCCGGGCTGAAGAAAAAGCTGGAGCCGTTCGGCGCGCATCTCGGCATCTGGATTTCTCCGCTCGGCGGTTACGGCGGCGACAAGGAGCGCACCGCGCACGCCCGCCAGATGGGCCTCATTCCCGGGACCAGCCAGCTCGATCTCTCACACCCGCGCTACCGCCAATGGTTCGAGGACCGCTGTCTCCAGCTCATGCGCGAGGGCGGCGTGAACGCCTTCAAGTGGGACCGCGCCGGCGAGGGCGTCAGCCCCCACTTCATGGCCCTGCTGGACGTCGCGCAAAAACTCCGCCGCGAAAACGCCGACGTGTTCATCAACGTCACCGTCGGCACCTGGCCCTCGCCCTTCTGGCTGAATCATGTGGACACCACCTGGCGCATGGGCAGTTCGGACGTCGGCTGGGCCGGCAAAGGAGACGACCGCGAGCAGTGGTTGACGTTCCGTGACGGTTATTGCCGCCGGCTCTTCGTGGAAGTGTCGCCCCTCTACCCTCTGAATTCCGTGATGCACCACGGCATCGTTCACGGCCGCGCCTTCCAAGGGGACAAGGTCGGCAAGAGCGGCAGTAATCTGAAGAACGAGGCGCGCTCCTATTTCGCCAACGGCGCCATGCTCCAGGAACTTTATCTCACGCCTTCGATGATGACGCCCGCCGCCTGGGACTGCGTCGCCGAGTCCGCCAAGTGGGCGCACGCGCAGGCCGACGTTTTGCGCGACGCCCATTGGGTCGGCGGCGATCCGCTCAAGCTGGAACCGTACGGCTACGCCGCCTGGAGCCCCCGCCAGGGCACGCTCATGCTCCGCAATCCCGACGACCAGCCGCGCAGCATCGCGCTCGACGCCGCGACCGTCTTCGAACTGCCCGCCCATGCCGCCCAGTCCTACACGTTGCGGTCGCCCTACCCAGATCAGCGCATTCAGACCCTCAAGCTCTCTGGCGGTGCCCGTTCATCGGTGACGCTCGAACCCTTCGAAGCCCTCGTCTTCGACGCCATCCCGGGGCGTTAAACCCGAATTCCGAAGTGGGAACGGGTGGGCTGCCCGTAGCGCAGGCTTCTCAGCCTGCGTCCGCCGGAATTTTTTTACACCGCGCAGTTCAAGGCCGTGCCGGTTTGGAAGTCGGTGACACAGCAGGTTTGTCCCGCATGGCGCGGGACGGCGTTGAGCAAAACGACTTTCAATTCGGGCAAAATGTTTTCAAGGCTCGGCCCACTCGGTGAAACAAACCGTGCTCACACTTCGTGAAAAACAGAATAGACCATCGCACGGCGCCTACCCGCCGAAGTGCGCCGCCTTTTCGGCCAGTTCCTTCTGGATGCGTCCGCAGACGATGTCGCAGAGTTCAAACAGCGATTCGTCGGTGATGAAGTAGTTGACGTTCAGCCCTTCCTTGCGGCGCGACACCATGCCGGCGTCCGCCAAGAGGCCGAGGTGCTTGGAGACATTGGCCTGCCCCGCGCCGGTGGCTTCGACGAGTTCGGTCACGGTCTTTTCGCCACCGCGCAGTTCGTTCAGCAGCCGCAGGCGCATTGGCTCGGCCAGCATCTTGAAGCGCGCCGCCACCAGTTCCAGCGCGCCGGGCGGCAGGGTCTTGGGCACGACGGATTTTTTCAAAGTAGAGCTTGACATATAACTGAATGGTCATATATTCCTATATCGATATGACTACATTAACGAACACTTCGACGGAACACAAACGGAATCTCGCCCCGGCTGAGCTCCAGGCCCGGCTCGCGCGCGGGGAGCGCCCGCAACTGGTGGACGTGCGGGAGCATCCCGAGTTCACCGGTGGCCGCATCGCCGGAGCACGGCTACTGCCGCTGGCCGAATTGGAGCGCCGGGCCGATGAACTGGACCGCGCTCGGTCGGTCGTCTGCGTTTGCCGGTCGGGCAAACGCTCGGCGCAGGCGGCGGAGAAATTGGCGACGCTTGGTTTTACTCACGTTCAGCAACTCGCCGGCGGACTGATGGCGTGGGAGCAGGCCGGGCTTCCCTTCGAGAAGGACGCGCACGCGCCTTGGGCGTTGGAACGTCAGGTGCGTTTCGCCGCCGGACTGCTGGTGCTGGCGGGATTGGGATTATCGCTGGGCTGGCCGGTGGCCATCGGATTATCGTGGTTCGTCGGCGCGGGTCTGGTGTTCGCGGCGGTGACGGATTGGTGCGGGATGGGTATGTTGCTGGCGAAGATGCCTTGGAACAAAACGACCCAACCGTGCGCCGGGTCTTGCAAAGCCTGACTCAATTGTACCTGTGGATTTTCATCTCGCCATTGCCCTCACGCTCGCCTTCGGCATCGGGCTGTCGCTCGGACTGCTCGGCAGTGGCGGCTCGATTGTGACGCTGCCGGTGCTCGTGTATGTGGCGGGCGTGCCGGTGGCTTCGGCGGTGGGGATGTCGCTGGCGATTGTCGGCGGGGCGAGCGTGGCCGGCGCGTGGTGGAAACATCGGCAGGGCTTGGTTCACTGGCGGGCAGCGGGATTGTTTGGCGGCGCGGGTGTGGCGGGTTCACTGGTAGGCGCGCAATTCACGCGGCTGGTTTCGCCGGAAATGTTGATGCTGATTTTCGCGGTGCTGATGGTTGTGGTCGCGGTGCGGATGCTGGCGCGGCGCGGCGATGACGCGATTGAGCCGCTGCCGGATTGCCGTCCGGTGCGCTGCGGTCTGGCGGGGCTGGTGGTGGGTGTGCTCACGGGCTTCATCGGCGTGGGCGGCGGATTTCTCCTTGTGCCCGCGATGATTCTCTTTGCGCGTCTGCCGATGCCGACCGCGGTCGGGACATCGCTCGCCGTCATCGCGGCCAATTCTGTCGCGGGCCTGGCCGGTCATTTGTGGCACGATGGTTTCGATTGGCGAACCACGCTGGCGTTTCTCGCCGCGGCCTTGTTGGGGATGCTGGCAGGCGTGCGGCTGGGTGGACGGGTGCCCACGGTTGTTCTGCTCTGGGCCTTCGGATCGTTCGTGCTGGCGGTCGCAGGGTTCGTCATTGCCAAAAACTGGCAGGCGTTCGCTTTTACCCCATCGTTGAATCAACCGTGAAACCGACCTCTTCAATCAACGCACAGCGCGGCACCGGCTGGGTGGTCGTCCAATTCGCGCTGATGTTTACCATCCTCGCGGCGGGGCCGGTTTGGCGTGCGCAGTGGCCGGGTGGGTGGACGGGGGCGCTGGGCGGTGCGTTGTTGGCGGTCGGCGCGTGGGCCGGACTGCGTGGCGACCGCGCCCTGGGCGCGCAGCGCACGCCGTTTGTGAAGCCTAAGGACGCCGGCCAACTCGTCACCACCGGCATTTACGCGCGAGTTCGGCATCCGCTTTACCTCAGCGTCATCGCGCTCGGATTTGCGTGGGCGCTACTCTGGCGCAGTTGGCCGGCGCTTGTGCTGGCGGTGGCGCAAGTGCCGTTCTTCGACGCGAAAGCACGCCGTGAAGAACGCTGGCTGCGCGAGCGTTTCGCGAGCTACGCCGAATACGCGCGGCGCGTGAAGCGATTCATCCCCGGCCTCTACTGAATTTCAATCAACCAACACAAAAGGACACAACATGTATCTCAAACGCTATTTCATCGAAGGACTCGCCCACGCCTCCTATCTGGTCGGCGCGGACGGCGAGGCGGCGATCGTTGACCCCAAACGCGACGTGGACGATTACCTCGCCGACGCCGAACGCGCGGGTCTGAAAATCACCGCCATTCTCAACTCCCATCCGCACGCGGATTTCGCCAGCGGCTTCGCGGAACTGGCCGCGCGCACCGGCGCAAAGCTTTACACCTCGCATCGCGCGCCGGTGACTTACGATCGCGTGGCCGCGCGCGACGGCGACCGCATCCGCGTCGGCTTGCTCGAAATCGAAATGATCGAGACGCCCGGTCACTCGCCGGACAGTTTGAGTTTCCTCGTGCGCGAGGACGGACAGCCCGCCGTGGTGTTCACCGGCGACCTGCTGTTCGTGAACGACGTGGGCCGGCCCGACCTGCGTGACGCCGACGCCGACCCGACCGACTTGGCCAACCAGCTTTACGATTCGCTGTTCAACAAAGTGCTCGCGTTGCCGGGCGGCGTGAAAATTTACCCGGCGCACGGCGCGGGTTCGTTGTGCGGACGCGCGCTCGGCTCTGCGCCCTTCACCACCGTCGAACAGGAATTGCGCTTCAACTGGGCCGCGCAACTTTGCGACCGCGCCGAGTTCGTGAAGCAAATGACGGCGAACCTGCCCGACCGCCCGGCTTATTTCGCTTACGACGTGGGCGTGAACCTGCGCGGCGCGACGCCGTTCAGCGAGTTGCCGCCGTTGCGGGCGTTGAACGAAGCGGAGTTGCGGAAAGCGGTCGCCGAGGGCGCGGCGGTGATTGACACGCGGAGCGCGCCGTTCTTCGGCGCGGGCCATTTTCCCGGCAGCCTGAACCTCGGGCTGGGCAGCGCGTTGTTCTCGACGTGGACGGGCTTTCTTGTGCCGGGCGGTAAGTTCATCGCGCTCGTCGTCGGCTCGGCGGACGCGGCGGCGAAGGCGCGGCTCGAACTGGCGCGCATCGGCTTCGACAACGTGGTCGGTTACATCGAAGCGGGGGCGCTGGCGGAGACGCGGCAGCTTTCCCAACTGAGCGTGTGCGACCTCAAGGGCGCGCTCACACGCGGCGACGCTCCGCAGGTGCTCGACGTGCGCACGCCCGGCGAATGGGAGTCCGGCCACATCGAAGGCGCGCGGCATATCCCGCTGCCGAAACTCGCCGTCAGTCTGAACCAGCTTCCCAAGGACGCGCCGCTGGCCGTGATTTGCGGCAGCGGCTACCGCAGCAGCATCGCCGCGAGCTTGTTGCTGGCGCGCGGATTTGCCCGCGTGCAAAACGTCATGGGCGGCATGGGCGCGTATCAGGAGACCAGGTGCGCCGATTGGCAGGCGGCGGATTTGGTGTTCAGCCCGATGATTTGAAGATCTTTTCCACCTTCACCTTCACCGCTGCGTCTATCTTGATCAGCGGCGGCCAGGGGCGTTTGAGGTCTTCGCCAGGAATCTTCTTCGTCGCGTCGATGCCGAATTTGCTGCCGCTGGTCGCGCAAAGCGGGATGCGCTCCAGGCGGAACCTCGTCCCATTTCGGAATTCGGGATTAAAGCAAATGAACGGGCAATCCGTCTTCGACGGGTTCGGCTGGCGGCGGGGGAGCGGCTGCAATCACCCGCGTCGGTGGCCTGGCCTCGGCCTTTGGTGCCCGGCGTTTCGGACGAACCTTTTCCGGCGGGAGTTTCGAGGCGGTCCGGGGCGTTGCGGCCGTCCTTCCTTCCAGCAATTGACGCAGGCGCGCCAGGAGTTCGCCCGCGGCCAGCACCTCTTTTTCGCCCGTGTGTTGCAAAAGGCCGGCGAGAAACACCGCGTCCCGCTTCAGGACTGACCCCAGCAGCTTTTCGCCGGATGACGTCAACTGGATCAAGGCCGAACTCCGGTGCGCCGGGTTGTCCACAAACTCCACCAAACCGTCAGACTCCAGCCGATTGACCAGCACTTGAATGTTCTGCCGCGACGAGCCGCGCCCGCGCGCCAGTTGCGGCACCGTTTGCGAACCGGCTCGGGCCAGCGTCTGGAGCACCATCTTCCCGCCCACGGGCAGACGGTCGCCGGCGTGGATGGTGCGCGTGGCCGCCCGCAACCGGTTGGCCAGTGCGCCGACCTCGGTCAGGAGGAACTCCAGCTCATCCTGCAGTCCGTTTCCACGAACGATGTTTTTGCTCATGTGCATTTCCCGAAACCACCCGCCTGGGTGCTAAACGACATTTAATTGTCATAATAACAATCAGTTGTCAAACAGGTTTGCCGAAGAAAATTTATAAGGCGTTTCTCCCGGCTTGCCGTGCTGAATTTTTCCGACACAATACCCGTCAACAAACCCATGAAAGGTTACATCAGTCGGTCCAACTCCATCCTTGTGTCGCTGCTGCTCTTTTCGCTTCCAGCCGTATGTCCTGCCGACCCGCCCGGGGTGGTGATTGACCAGGCCCGGCGCGCCCGGCTCAAGGCCGCGAAAATGCCGAAGTTTGAGCAACCACTTGCTTTCAACACGCCGGAGGCCGACGCGATCGTCTCGGCCCTGGAAGTTTTCCCGGCCGACAATCCTTGGAACATTCCTGTCGATGCCTGGCCTGTCGCCGCAAATTCGTCCGCGATGATCGCCGCGATCGGCGCGAACAAACCGTTGCGCGGAAATCCGGACATGGGTTTCGTGCTCGTGCCGCCGGGACAGAAGAAGGTCAATGTGAAGTTGTCGTCCTATGCCGGGGAATCCGACCCCGGCCCGTATCCCGTGCCGGACAACGCCGTGATCGAGGGCTGGCCGGCGGATTTCAAACGGGGGGATGCAGCTCGACGGGCGTTGACTCTGGACGACGTGCAGCGCGGCAAGCCGACGCTCGATGCCGACCGGCATGGCATCGTCGTCGATCCGGTCAACCGAATGCTCTACGAATTTTATCGCCTCACGAAAACAGACTCCGGCTGGATCGCCGAGCAGGCGTCCATCTTCAACCTTGCGTCGAACAAGCTGCGCCCGGACGGATGGACGAGTTCGGACGCGGCCGGCCTGCCGATCTTTCCGTCGATCGTGCGCCATGACGAACTCAAGCGCGGCAAGATCGAGCACGCCTTGCGGGCGACCTTCAAGAACACGCGGCGCGCTTATGTCTATCCGGCGACCCATTTCGCGAGCCGCAAGACGGATCCGAATCTTCCTCGGATGGGCGAGCGCTTCCGGCTGCGGAAGGATTTCGACACGTCAAAATTTTCCCCGGAGGCGAAGACAATTCTGGAAGCGCTCAAGCGCTATGGAATGTTGAACGCGGACAATGGAATTGACTGGGCGTTGTCCCTGGCCCCGGACGAGCGCATCCCGGTGTTGCACGATGAGCTGCGCAAGGTGAAAGGCTCGGACTTTGAAGTGGTGACGCCGCCGAAAGGGTACGTTCCGCCCAGATGACCGGTTGGAACCACCATGTGTGAACTCAAACTGCGAAGTGAAATCATCGGACGCGCCAGCGGCTGGTCAGAGCTGTCGTGATGCTGAACCTCCTTTCGCCACCACCACTCCACCCAAATGAGACTCGCCCTGACCATACTCGCCACCCTCCTGCTTTCTCCGCTGCCCGTGCTCCGCGCCGCCCAGGCCTCGCCGCCCGCCACGCCGAACATCGTCATCATTTTCATCGACGACATGGGCTATGGTGACATCGGGCCGTTTGGTGCGACGAAACAGAAGACGCCGAACCTCGATCGGATGGCGCGCGAAGGAATGAAGCTTACGTCCTTCTACGCCGCGCCGGTCTGCTCGGTGTCGCGGGCGCAGTTGCTGACCGGATGCTACGGGGCGCGGGTGTCGGTGCCGGGCGTGTTTTTTCCCGGCGAGAAGAACGGGCTGAATCCGAAGGAGTTTACCATCGCGGAGCGGTTGAAGGAACGCGGCTACGCCACGGCGATGATGGGGAAGTGGCACGTCGGGGATCAACCGGAGTTCCTGCCCACCCGCCAGGGCTTCGACCACTACTTCGGTTTTCCCTACTCGAACGACATGCTGAAGAAGTCGAAGGAGACCGGGCAACGCGTGGTGCCGCTGCTGCGCGATGACAAGGTCGCCGAGCTGCTCA
>CANMZY010000072.1:0-10860 GCA_947502425.1 Verrucomicrobiales bacterium | reverse complement strand
AGGACGGCGTGGGCGTGCTGCACCTGATGGACGCGCAGACCGGACGCGAGTTGAAGCCGCCGAAGCTGCCGCTCGGCGTCCTCAGCGGACTCGACTGGCATGAGAACAGCCGCGATCTTGCCTTCATCCTCAGCGCGGCGAAGTCGCCGTCCGACGCCTGGTCGCTCGACGTGAAGACCGGAAAGCTGGAGCGCTGGACGGAGAGCGAGACCGGCGGGTTGAATCCGGAAAATTTCGTCGAGCCGCAACTGGTGAAGCTGAAAAGTTTCGATGGCCTGCCTATCTCGGCGTTTCTCTACCGGCCTGATCCGAAAAAATTTCCCGGCCCGCGCCCGGTCATCATCAACATCCACGGCGGACCGGAGAGCCAGTCGCGCCCGATCTTCCAGGCCCGGAACAATTTTTATTCCGCCGAACTGGGCGTGGCCATCCTCTACCCGAACGTGCGCGGCTCGAGCGGCTACGGCAAAACCTTTCTCGCCCTCGACAACGGCTTCAAGCGCGAGGACACCGTGCGCGACATTGGCGCGATCCTGGACTGGATCAAGCGCGACCCGGCCCTCGACCCGGCGCGCGTCGCGGTGGCGGGCGGCAGTTACGGCGGCTACATGTCGCTCGCCAGCATGACGCATTTCAGCGACCGGCTCCGTTGCGGCGTCGATGTGGTGGGCATCTCCAGCTTTCTGACCTTCCTGAAAAACACGCAGGATTACCGCCGTGATCTGCGCCGCGTGGAGTACGGCGACGAGCGCGATCCGGCGATGGCCGCGTTCCTGGAAAAAATCTCCCCGCTGACTGACGTGAAGAAAATCACCCGGCCGCTCTTCGTCGTCCAGGGCCAGAACGATCCGCGCGTGCCGGTCACGGAGGCGGAGCAGATGGTCAAGGCCATTCGGGGAAACGGCGGTCCGGTCTGGTATCTGATGGCGAAAGACGAGGGCCACGGCTTCGCGAAAAAGAAGAACGCCGATTTTCAATTCCTCGCGCAGATTCTTTTCTACCGGGAGCATTTGTTGAAATGACTTCATCCGCGAACCAACCATGACCACCACCGAACTTCTCCTCGACGGAAAATCGCTGGCGGTGCTGGCGGGACTGTGCGCGGCCGCGTTGTTCGCGCTCTATCTCGCGTGGAAGGCGGTCAAGCTGCTGGCTAAAATGGTTTTCATCATCATCGCCCTGCTCGTCGCCGTGGCCTGCTGGCTGCACTTCTACGTCCACGCCTTTTGAGCCGCGCACCCTTCGGTGCCGGCGGGCGTCCCGCCCGGCGGAGTGCGCGTGAGGCGCGGACCTGCGTGGTCTGGAGAGAAAAACGAGTGGAACGCCCGGCCTCCCCATGAATCTCTTAGCCGCGCCTGTGAAGGCGCGGCTGATCTTTTCGCTGCCAACTCGCCTCGAAATTAAGCCGCCGCTTCATAGCGGCTGCTACGAGGTACATGGGCCGGGGGGCGGCGCGTCCTACTTCAGCTTCGCCCGCACCAGCTCGGGCAGATATTTCATGGGTACGGAGCCTTGCGAGAGCACGGCCTCGTGGTAACGGCCGAGCTTGAACCGGTCGCCCAGCTCGCGCTGCATCTGCCCGCGCATCCGCACCATCGCCATGCGGCCGACGAAGTAGGTGCTGAGCTGGGTGGAGGTCTGCTTTGCGCGCACGAGTTTGAGCCGCGCCTCCTCCTCGGACTGGAACGCGCCGTCCACCATCAGGCGGATGGCCTCGTCGTCGGTCATGTTCGCGCAATGCAACTGGTGGTCGAGGATCGTGTTGCAGACGGCGCGGAGATAAAATTTCAACTGGTTCAAACGCAGCGCGAGGTCGCCCGCGCCGTAGCCCTGGTCGAGCATCATCTGCTCGGTGTAAACGGCCCAGCCCTCGATCATCACGTGGGACTGGAGGACGCGCCGGATGAGCGACGGCGTGCGGCCGGAGTATTCGAGCTGCACGTAGTGGCCGGGATAGGCCTCGTGAATGGTGAGGATTTGCAGCATGTGGCGGTTGTATTCTTCGAGCAGGCTCTGGGTGCGTTTCGCGGTCCAGTCCTTCGCGGGCGGGCTGACGGCGTAGAAGCTCGGTGCGTCCGGGTCGAGCGGCGGCGCGCCGTTCATGTAGGCGAGCGAATTGCCGCGCTGAAACTCCGGCATCTCGATGATCTGGCAGCGGTCCGGTTCGGGCAGGCGCAGAATGTCCTGCTCGCGGATGAACGTCTTGATGCGGTCCACCGTCGCGCGGGTGTCGGCCATCAATTCCTCCGGCCGGCCGTGCTCTTTTGAAACCGCCGCGATGACTTTGGCCACCGTGCTGCGCCGGCCCGCCTCATCGTCGACTGGCAGCGGCGCCGCCGGAAAATACCGGTGCCACAGTTGCCGGGCGACGACGTAGAGGTCGTGGTTGACGCGCGCGAACTCCGCCTCCGCCTCGCGCAGGACTTCGTCGGCGCCCAGGCCGGCGTCGAGCGTGTAGTCGAGCTTCTTCGCGAATTTTCGTTTGCCGAGCCGCCAGTTGTCGGTGGCGCGAGGCATCAAGTCCTTTTCCAGCCATCGCTGGTAATCTTTCAGCGCCGGCACCACTTGCGCCGCTGCGGCCTGGAGCGCGGCGAGTTGCGGGGTCGGCCCGACCGTCTCGAAAAGTTCGCTCTCGTAAAACGCAATCGCCCCCTTGTTCTGCTGGATGGCCGTGGCCAGCACGGTGCGCGGCGGGTGTTTCAGATTCGCCTTCGCCGCCGCGATGATGGCGGGGATGTGCTTCATCCGCGCGATGGCGTTGGCGACGTTGGTCTCCTTCGGCAGCCGCGACTGGGTGAGGAGCAGAAAGACGCAGTCGCTGATGTATTCGCTGTAGGCCCGCGGATTGGTGGCGAACGGATTGGTATTTTCGCGCAGCCAGATCGACGCGGCCAGATCGTGGTCGAGGATGTCGAAGTTGATGCGCTCGTCGGGCGGCAGTTTGGCGCGGTCAATCTCCCGGTGCAGCTTCGCGCGCGACTGCTTCAGGTGCGCGAGCGACTTCGTCAGCGCGGCGGGGGAAAGATCGTCCAGCCGGTCATCGAAACGATGATCGCCAAGCTGGGTCGCCTCGAACGGGTGCAGGGCGAACCGCTCGTCGAGGTAACGGCGGAAGAATGTTTCGAGCGGTGAGTCGGCGGCCAGGGCCGGTGACGCCGGGGCGCAGCACAAGGCGACGGCGAGCGAGCATTGAGTCAGAGTTTTACGCATAACGATCAGGCTGGAGCAGGGTGAGGTCGAACGAAGGTTTTTCGCCGCTGAGAATTTCGCCGACGAGCCGGCCGGTGACGGGGCCGAGGCTCAGGCCCATCATCGCGTGGCCGGTGGCGATGGTGAGGTTGGAAAATTTCGCGGTGCGTCCGAGATAGGGCAGTCCGTCCGGCGAGCAGGGGCGCAGGCCGCGCCACGGATGGAGGTCGGCGAAGTCCTCGGTCGTGAACTTTGGAAAATATTTCACGGCGGCCTTGATGATGCCGCGCACGCGCACGGGATTGATGTCCTCGTGCAGCCCGGCGATTTCCATGGTGCCGCCGAAGCGCAGCGTGCCGCCCATCGGCGTCACCGCCACGCGGGCCTCGGTGAGGATCGAGCAAAGCTGCGGCCGCTCGCGCGGTTGCGCGAGGGTGAGGCTGTAGCCTTTGCCGGCCTGCATGGGGAGCTTGAGGTCGAGTTCGCGCGCCAGCACCGGGGACCACGCACCGCCCGCCAGCACGAACTCGTCGGCGGAGAATTCTTCAGACGAGCTTTTGTTGCATATGCAACAAAAGGTTGTTGTGCCGTCAGCGCGGGTTTCCAGCCGGGGCGTGGTGGCTTCAGTATTCCAGATGAACTTCACGCCCAGCGCGTCGCACTGCCGCTTGAGGCCGGCCATGAAACGGTTCGGGGAGAGATGACAGTCCTTCGGGAAGTACACGCCGCCGGCGACATTCATCGTCACCTCGGGGTCCAGTTTCGCGAGGCCCTTCGCATCCAGCACCTGCGCCGGAACGCCGAGGGCGTTGGCCTGTGCGGCGTACTTTGCCTCGTCGTCCAGCCCGTGCTGAGTCTGGCAAAGCATGACCAGTCCGCGTTTCACGAGGCCAAAATCGTTGTCCGGCAGCGCGGCCAGTTCCTCGAAGCAGTCGCGGCTGGCGAAACTGAGGTCGCGGATCAGGGGGGCGCTGCGCTGCACATGGGCGGCGTTGGCGGCACGCATGAACTTCCAGCCCCAGGAAATCAAATCCCAGTTCAGGCGCGGCTTGATGTAGAGCGGTGATTCGGGATTCCACATCCACTTGAAGGCCGTGCCCACCACGCCCGGCGCGGCCAGCGGCACGAAGTGACTTGGCACCACCATGCCTGCGTTGCCGAACGAGCAGCCGTCGCGCTGCTCGGAATTGCGGTCGATGACGGTGACGCGGTGCCCGCGCCGCGCGCAGTAATAAGCGGTGGAGAGACCGATGATGCCGGCGCCGATGATGAGGATGGACTTTGAATCAGAGCTCATTTCATTGAAGACCGGATGGCGCGGAAACGTTCGCGAATTTCCCCAGCGGAACCAATGGTCAACCAGATATCATACTCAAATTTCAATCCCGGCGTGATGGCGAAACTCTTGACTGGCGCAAAGTAGGAGCACGAGCCGTGTTCGCGTTTGCCGTCGCCGAAACGATAGCAGGTGAGGGCTTCCGCCACGGGCACGAGCACGCCGACGCCGAAGTCATTCGTGTTCACGTAGGCCGCCCAATGCTCGGTAAATTTTCTCGATTCATTTGGCCAGCCGGGCTTCGTGCGGCTCACCGCGCCGCCGGTCCACGGCTGCGTTCCCTCGTAAACGAGCAGCTTGTCGTAGTGCGGTTCGATGAACACGGCGGGTAACTCGTGGGCGATTTTCGGATGCACGTTGGTGCCCGAATAGCTCATGCGAAATTTCACATGGGCGACCTTGCCGGTGAGCGAAATCCATTCCTCGAAAATCACCTCGGGCAGATCAGCACCCGAGGCCCAGTGCTTGGCCATGGACTTCGCATAATACGAGGCGCGATCTCCCTTGGTTTCCAGCATCCGCGCGCCGGCTCCGCGCCAGTCTCCGCCCTGCACCGGGTTCCAGCGCCACGGCTGCTTGTCCCACAGCGAGCCGTCCTTCGCGCCGTAATAGGATTGCTGCACCAGGCGCCCGCGGTCCCAGTGGTTAATCAAGTTCTCGCCGGTCGCATTGAGCGAGAGGTGCGCAATGCCCGCGCCGGAGGATCGTTTGACGCCGAGGCGCAGTTCGCCGTTGTCGATGAAGCTGAAATCGTTGGTGGCCCTAGCCTCGGGAACTGCCATGGCGGACGCAACCGGCTCCAGGTACGAGCCACCAAACATGATGCCAAGGGCGGAGAGGAACCACGTAAGACACGGCAGGAAGAAAAAGCGGGAAAGCAATTTCATGGGGTTGCTGGTCGGGTTCCGTGTCTTCCGTGGTTCACCGAATGCCCCAGCAGAAAGGATCTTTCTCATCCAGCAGCAGCGTGGCCTCGCTGTTCACGAAGGCCGTGCCGGTGATGGTGGGGATGATTTTTTCACCGTCGCGCCGGTAGGTGCCGGTGAAGCGGGAACCCAGAATGCTTTCCTGCACCCAGGTTTCGCCATCGCACAGTTTTTCATCGGCCGCGAGGCAGGCCAGCTTCGCGCTCGTGCCGGTGCCGCAGGGCGAGCGGTCGTAGGCTTTGCCGGGGCAGAGGACGAAGTTGCGCGAATGACCGCCGGGCGACTGCGGCGGGCCGAACAGCTCGATGTGATCCACCTCGGGAAAACCCTGGGTGTTCACCGCCTGCCGGATGCGCCAGGTCACATCGGTGAGCTGCTCGACGTTTTTCAAGTCGAGCGCCCAGGGATGTTCGCCGATCAGATAAAACCAGTTGCCGCTCCACGCGATGTCGCCGGAAATTTTTCCGAGGCCCGGCACGTCCACGGTCGCGGCTTTCACCTGGCGCCAGCTCGGGACGTTTTCGACCGAGACGCGGCCATCGGCGTGCAGCGTCGCGGTGACCACGCCCACCGAGGATTCGATGCGGTGCGCGCCGGGTTTGATGCGGCCGAGATGTGCGAGGGTGACGACGAGGCCGATGGTGCCGTGGCCGCACATGCCGAGGCAGCCGACGTTGTTGAAAAAAATCACGCCCGCCACGCACGACTTGTCCGCCGGCTCGACGAGCAGCGCGCCGACGAGCACGTCTGAACCGCGCGGTTCATTGACCACGGCGGAACGAAAGGCGTCGTGGTGCTGGCGAAAGACTTCGAGCTGCGCGGCCACGTTGCCGCCGCCGAGGTCCGGCCCGCCGCTCAGGACGACGCGCGTGGGTTCCCCGCCGGTGTGGGAATCGATGATTTGGATTCGTTTCATGAGAATTTAGTTGAGCCGCACGGTCCGCTGGATTTTTACCGGAGGCCGGAGCGATTGTCCATCGGCGGGCGAGGCTTGAATCTGTTTCACCACGTCTATGCCTTTCACCACTTTGCCAAAGGCGGCGAAACCCTGGCCGTCGGGGTTGCGCTTGCCGCCGAAGTTCAGTTCGGGCTGGTCGCCGATGCAGATGACGAAGTGATCCTGGCCCGAGTCCACGCCGTCGCGCGCCATCGAGAGGGTGCCGTGGAGATGTTTTAACCCGGTGTCGCGCGTGCGTTCCAGCTTGATGGGCGGGAAGTAATTATTGGTCTTCGCCGGATTGGCCGAGGCCTGGATGACTTGAATTTTCACCAGGTTCGCCGGCTGGTTCACGAGGGTCACGGTGCGATGAAACGCCCCATCCACGTAGAGGCCGGCCTGCACGTAGCGCAGAAAGTTCGAGACGGTGT
This sequence comes from Verrucomicrobiales bacterium, assembly GCA_947502425.1. Lineage (GTDB taxonomy): Bacteria > Verrucomicrobiota > Verrucomicrobiia > Limisphaerales > SIBH01 > SIBH01. The sequence goes on along the minus strand of CANMZY010000072.1, from coordinate 4,041 downwards.
GCGGGGCGCGCGCGGCGTCCAGCTCGACTTCGATGTTGCCTAGGGCGGTCTCGATGGACACGCGCGGCGTGACCGGGACGGCGACAGGCCGCCACTCGAAACGCGGTGCCTTGGTTGCGTCGTAACCGGTGAGATGGGCGCGGCCGGCGGGCGCGCGGTCGGCGGGCTTCTGGTAGCGCCAGGGAATTTCGCCGAAGACCTCCGCGCAGAGCGCCGCGGCCTTGGGATCGTATTCCTTCAGGGCGGCGCGGGTGGCGACGTGGTTGTGGAGCGCGTCGTTCTGGCGGTTGTTGTCAAACCAGTCCTGCACGCTCTCGGCCCAATACTCCTGCCGGCTGGTGGCGGCGTAGGTTTTTTTCCACAGCCCGGCGTTGGTCGCGCTGTGAAAAGCCTCGCGGAGGCGACGGTCGAACGTCGGATCGAGCGCCTTCATTCCGACATCGTGAATCGCATGGGCGAATTCGTGAACGAGGATGTTCTCGGTCGAATAGGGATCGCCGGGGAAGGAGAGTAGATTTTCCTCGGCGCAACTGGCGGTGCGGCCGCCGAGTCCGCGGGCGCGCCGATCCCAGTAAACTTTTGGCTCGAGGTGCGCGTGCTCGGGGACATCGGTGGTGTATTCGTTGTGCGCCATGACGACGAGGCGCGCGCGCTTTGCGGCCATGGCCCGCAGGAGGTCCGTCCGGTTGGTGAGCATCTGGCGGACGATCCACGCGGCTTCGAGCATCGCGTGGTCGGAGACGTTGGTGGAGCCGAGGATGGGAAAACCGTCGAGATCGATGTGCTTTTGGTGGAAAGCGCCGAGCTTCGCGTCACGGCGGAGAGAATCAGGAACGGGGCCGACGGCCGGGGCCGCGTGGCCGGCTGGCACGGTGAGGAGGATGAACGCCAGGACGCCGAGACGCCAAGGCGCAGCGATGGTGGGGCGAGACTCCGTCGAGCACCATTTCGAGCGCAGCGAGGCGAGCAACGCGAGCATCCTACCGGCGGTTGGAGCCTGCCGAGATGCTCGCTCCGCTCGCGCCTCCTTCGTCGGCAGATGGTGCTCGACGGAGTCTCGCCCCACCGTGCGACTTTGCGTCAGTTCAGCATTCATCGAAAACCCCTCCAGCTTATTTCCGCTTGGGAATTTTCGGCCGCGTGGCCATGCCGTCGTGGATGATCTTGAGGACGCGCTTGCGCTCCGCGCCCTTGAGGACGAGGCGCGGGGCGCGGACCCATTCGATGCCGAGGCCGGCTTCCTGCACGGCCAGCTTGATGTATTGGACAAACTTGGTGCTGATATCCAGGTGCAGCAGCGGGGTGAACCAGCGGTAGATGGCGCGCGCCTTGTCCCATTCGCCGCGGCGGGTGAGTTCCCAGAAGTATTGGTTCTCCGCCGGGAAGGCGATGCCACTGCCCGCCACCCAGCCGTCGATGCCGAGGATGCTGGCCTCGAGCGCGAGGTTGTCCACCCCGGTGAAGATGGCGTAGCGGCCGCCGACGGTGTTGTGCAGGTCGGTGATGCGGCGCACGTCACCGGAACTTTCCTTGAGCGCAACGAAGTTTTTCTGATCCGCGAGTTTCGCGAACAGCTCGGGCGTGATGTCGTTGGCGTAGCTGATCGGGTTGTTGTAAATCATGATCGGCAGTCCGGTGCGCTTCGCCACGGTGCGGAAGTGCGTCAACGTCTCGTCGGAGTCGCCCTTGTAGAGCATGGCCGGCATGAGCATGACGCCGTCGGCGCCGAGCTTTTCGACGTCGCGCGTGAAGCGGACGGCCTCGGCGGTGCTGGTCTCGGCCACACCGCTCAGGACGGGGATGCGGCCGTGAACCACCCCGATCATTGCCTCCATGACACGGCGTTTTTCCTCGCCGGTCATCGGCTGGTTCTCGCCGAGCGAGCCGAGAAAGATCATGCCGGCGACGCCGGACTGGATGAGGGCTTCGACGTGGCGGGCGGTGCCGTCGAGATCGAGCGAGCCGTCCTGGTGGAGTTGGGTGGTGATGGCGGGGAAGACGCCTTGCCAGTGTGGTTTCATGTTTTTGATTTGATGACTAAAGTTTCGGAAAGATTGTCAGAGCCGGGCGGGGGAGTTCAAGGAGTGGTTTTGCCGGTGTCCTTGGTCAGCTGCATCTGGATACGGTTCTTGGACGAAGCCCTGGGAGAGCCGGCATCAGTGGTGGAGACATCGACAAGAACCAAGCCTCCGTCACCGCCGCGTCATTGGGAAATCCGCTGGAGGCGGTGGTGAAAACCTTGGAAGAAAAAAGTTTTGACCGGTGGCGGAATGCGTCCGTCCGGCGCGGGGCGGCGGGACGATGCCGGTCAATCGCGGGCCATGCGCACCAGCTCCACGGCGTAGTCCTCGACGGTGACGCGCGCCTGGCCGTTGGCGAGGGTCAGCGGCTTCCACGCGCCTTTCGCCCGGTCGTAGCACTCCGCCTTTTTCGCGCCCTTGAGCCGCAGGGTCACTTCCTGCGATTGATACGGATTGTGGCACGCGAGGATCAGCACATCGTTCTTCGCCGCGTCCTGGCACACGCCGATGAGCACTTCGCCCGCCGCCACCTCGAACCACGCATCTTTCGGCACCGCCGGCAGACCGCCCGGGATCGACGGGGCGTCGAGCTTGTCGTTCTTCGCGTCGGTGGTGATGGGCGTCGAGTAAACGGCGGTTGGAACATTTAACTTCATCAACTCGGCCCCGACCGAGGCGAACTTGGCGTTGACCTTCTGCACGTCCTTGCCGAGGGCGTCGAGCTTCATCTGCGCGTCGAGGATGCCGCCGGCGTAATGGTACAAGTAGCCGCGCAGCCCGAAGGGGATGGAGGTGGACATGGTGTAGCCCACGCGGTTGGGATTGCCCTGGCCCACGAGGCCGGACTTCGCGTCGTCGTAGCGGAAGAAGCCGACCTGCCGGGCTTTCACCACGTTGAAGGCGGAGTTGAGATTTTTCCAGTGGCCGCCGCGTTTCCAATGGAAGTCGTAATAACCGAACACGTCCATGCCCTGCACGCTGCCGACCTTGCTCATGCGATAGGCGCCGAGGTAGGCCGGATGCGTGGGATCCCAGGCCTGCACGTTCTTCACGTCGCGGCTGCGGCCCTCGGCGGTGCCGGCAATGTTGTCGCTCCACAGGTGGTAGCCGTAGATGGTGGGATTGCCGCGCAGGCTCTCGCAGAGCTTCCGGCACGCCTCGACGTTCCGGTAAACGTGATGCTCCGGCACGAGCAGATCGACGAACATCTGCATGTCGTGCTTCTGGCAGATGGCCGCGCGTTTCTCGTCGTAGGCGCAGAGGATCACGTTGAAGTTCGCCTCCTTCACGGCCACGACCATTTTCTCGAACTCGCCCAAATCTTTCGGCAGATGATCGCCGGCGTAGCCCTGGTTGAAAATGATGGCGAAGCGCTGCGGCTGGCGTTGGCGCTGCGCGTCGGTGAGGGCCGGCGCGGGCTGATCCGGCGCGGGCCGCGCGGCGGGCGCAAAGGACAGCAGGGCGGCGAGGAAAGCGGGAAGATATTGGCGGGACATGACGGTTAGATTGGGCCGGGATTTGGGCCGGTCAACCACGGATTCTATTCCGCCTTGATTTCAATCTCCTTGAACCACACGTCGAGATCCTGCCCGCCGTGGAGCTGGAGCGCGATCCGGCCCGACGCGCGGCCGGGATCGTTTTTCAACTCGGCACTCTTCTGGCCGTTGACCGTCACCGTGATGTGGCCGCCGCGCGCGGTCACGGTCATTTCGTTCCACGCATCGGGCTGGTACCATTTCTTCACGTCCTCCGGCTTGGGCTGGGAAACCCAGGCGCGGCCGTTCGTTTCGTAAAGTCCGCCCGCGTCCTTCTCCGGGTCGATCTCCGCCTGGAAACCGCTCACCCCGCTCCCACCCTTTTCCTCGATGCGAAAGTAAAGTCCGCTGTTGCCTTTGATCGCCTTGTATTTCAGGCGCACGGTGAAGTTCGTGAAGGTCGTGTCCGTGACCAGATGGCCGAACGAGCCTTCCGTCTTGGCGTGCGTGCCATGGATCGCGCCCTCCTCGATCTTCCAGTTACC
>CANMZY010000071.1:0-11048 GCA_947502425.1 Verrucomicrobiales bacterium | reverse complement strand
GCACTGCGCGCTTGGGCGGCGGCTGCGTCCCGATCAGGAACGGATTGGGCAGCGTCTTCAACTCGTCGTTCGGACCCGCGGCCACCAACGTGTGCGCATTTTCCGGCAGCGGCAGCGGCTTGGAACCAGGTGCGATGATTTCGCGCCGGATGAACTTCATGCGCGGATAGACAGGGAACTTGTCCTTGGGCGTCGGCACATCGATCTCGAATTTCGCGGGCAGGTCTTTTGCCGCAAAAACTTTTTGCACGACCACCGGTTCTTTCGCCCAGGTCGCGTGGTGCTGCTTGGCCACTTCCTTGCCCTCGAGGCCGAGCTGGTCGAAGGATTTGCTCCGGAACCCCGGCTCGTAGGCGTAGGTGACGACGAGCTGGTTGTTGCCCAGCGCGCCTGGATCGCCGACGGAAACCGCGATCACATTTTTGCCGGGCGAAAGATAGGGCAGGCTCCCGGGATTGTTCTGCACGAGCGCTTCGAGCTTCAAGGACTTCAGCGCGCTCTTAAAATTGATCCGAGCCAGCGCCGCGACCTGTCCCTTAACCGCGCCCGTGAAATCGGCGAGATCGCCCGTCTTGAACGTCTTCCCTCCGTCCGTGGAAATTTCCAGCGACTCCGCGCCCGCCGCCGTGCCCGTGGCTTTCGTCATCAGATACGGCGAGCGCAGCAGCACGGTCACGCTGGCCGGCGCATCCTCCTTCTCCGGCACCAGCGAACCATTCGCGTATTTGACATTGCTCCGCGCGACGAACGATTTCAGCAACGCCTCACTGCCAAAGTCCGGTGCGAACCGCAGCGTCCCGTCGGCGTAACTGCGGACACGCTGGGCGTACGGTTCCATGATCAGCCCCGCGTCGGGGCTGTTACGCAGGTCTTTGTTTCCGCAGGTGTGCTGCGGGGCGATCTTCGAACCGGGCCAGTGCCAGCCGTCTTCGACCGAATCCCAGGTGCTGGTCAGCGCGAAGCCCGGCGCCAGATCCACGTCGGCCGAGTAATTGCCCGTCGCATGGTGAATGCCCATCCAGCCCGGCTCCGGGCCGACGTTCTTGTGCGTCTTCAACCCGCTGATCACGTCCTTGATCGTGTCGCCGCAGCTCAGGAACGCGGGCGCCATCCAGTTCGCCTTGTCGCCGTGCATCTCAAACTGGTTGTCCTTCGCATAGACTGCGCCGCGGCTCTTGTCCAAAACGAAGGCATCCGAAATCAGCCGTTGCGAATCGCGCGTCAGGTCGTCCTGGCTCGCGATGGTCCGTCCGCCGGGCGCGTTGGGGTCGGGCTTCCAGGCGTAGAATTTCAGGAACACGTCGAGGTAATGCCACTGGTTGTCGTACTGCGCCTCGACGGTCGTGTGGCCGTTCCAGCCGACAAAGCGCCAGCCCCAGCCCAGCTCCCGCCACAAGGCTGACTGCTCGGAATGCAACCCGCCGCAGAGACTCCAGCCGTAGGTGTTGATCTCCTTGAGCACCGGAATGCCGCCGGGTTCGGAAGGGTAGTTGCGGTGATAATGGGTCAACTGCATGAAATTGTAGAGGGCGATGGCCTTCTCGTCGTTGCTGCGGCACTCGCGCGTGACGGTCTCGACGATCGACTTGAGGGTGGTGCAGTCCGGCGCCTTGTCCGGCTGGACCTTGATCTGGCTCACCTGCGCTTCGGGTTTGAAATCCGGTGCGGACATCGCGGGCCACGCGGTACCCAGCAGGGCGAGCAGGGCGCAACCATATTGGAACGCCGCGGTGCAGTCGGTGGCGGACCGTCCCGGCAGGATTTGGGCAAAGTGTTTCATGATTTTCGTCGTGAGATTCATCGGGTGGCCAGCGAATTATCGATCGAGAATTGGTTCGCTTCCGGGATCATTTTGGCACTGTGCGCCCGCCACTTTCCGCCGTCCAGCAAGCTTTTGACCGTGACGCTACCGTCGGGGATTTAAGGCAGCGCGAAGGCCCGCGGCGTCTTCGCGTCCTCGCGTTAAACCCGAACTCCGCAATACGATTCACCGCCGGGAACAAAGCGAACGAAGAACCAGCCGAGATAGGCTTTGCCTTGCGCCGGAAATGGCGTAGAACCAGTGGCAATTAAACCTGATGCATCAGCCGTCCTGAACCACGCGGAACAAATTCTCGTCAGCCAAATTCAGAATCTCATTTCGCCAACCCCATGAAAACCACCGCCATCACCCTGCTCCTGCTCGTGTCCCTTTCGCTCCACGCCGAAGACTGGACTCCCACCAAGGACCCGGCCAAGGACTCGACCATCAACGGCCGCGCGCTCGAGACGTTTCAGCACGGCGTGAAGCCGGAATGGGGCTACGCGACGCCGCAGCAGGACACGTTCATCGTGGTTCACCCTGTGGCCGAACGCAAAAACGCGCCGCTCTACGTCGTCCTGCATTCCGCCGGGCACGATGTTCTCTCGTGCGTGAACTGCACCAAGACCGTCGGCAACCATGACATCTACCGCTCGCCCGACGATCATTACGCGCTCTACCTGGACTGCCGGAAAAACAGGGGCGACTGGTGGTGGGGCGGGATGCACAAGGGGGACGCCGGACTGACCAAAAAGAATTCCGGCGGCGATCCCATGCCCGCAGAGAAGCGCGTGATCGACAGCGTGAAATGGGTGATCAAACATTACGGGATCGATCCGAACCGCGTCTATCTGTCCGGCAATTCCATGGGCGGCAGCGGCACGCTTGGCATCGGCCTGCGCCACGGCGATGTCTTCGCCGCGATCAAGGCCAACGTCCCCGCCGGCATCGAGCACGCGGCCCAACGCATGTATTTCCCGCCGCAGACGATTCCGGAAAACGTGAAGCTGCCCGAACCGCCCGTGTGCATCGACTACTCCGGGCAGAACGACGGCTGGTCCGCCGGACACGACCGTTTTGTGAAAGCGATGAACGACCGGAAATATGCGCTCTATTTTTATTGGGGCCCGTTCGGCCACGCCAACAACTCCGCCCAGATCAAGAAGGTGAACGACCTGATCGATTCCTTGGACTGGCTGAACATCAAAAAGAACGAACCCTACGCGGCGTTCACGGACGCCACCGGCAACTCGAAACTTCCCTGGCCGGACGACATGAAAAGCGCGGAAGCGGGGCAGGTCAACGCCTTCTTCCGCTGGAAAAACATCAGTGACACGGCGGACAAGGCCGAGATGTCGCTCTTCCTGGTTTCCGGCGCGGACCTGAAGACCAAATTTGAAATCCCCAAGGAGGCCGCCGCCGATGTCACGCTGCGACGCCTCCAGAATTTCCAGACCAAGCCCGGCGCCTCCTTCCAGTGGACCTTCGGCCCCGCCAAGGGTGAAGGCAAAGCCGACGCGCAGGGGCTGATCACGGTTCCCCGCCTGAAGCTGACGAGCGAGCCGGCGACGCTCCGCATCAGCAAATAAAACCCCCGGTGGGGCGAGACTCCGTCGAGCCGTGATTCCCGGACTTGGACCACGGCGCTAATTCACTTTCCGCTCGAAATAGAAGACACGCACGGTGGCCGTGTCGCGGACGAAGTCGATGTTGCGGATGGCGATGTAATGAATGTCCAGGCCGGTCCGGGTGCGGAGATCCTCCATCAGCTTCGCGTGGTTGTCCGGTTTGACCATCTCGATGTTTTCGTAGCGGACGTCTTTGTGCAGTTCCTTCCGGGCGATCAGGCGGCTGTCGAGAAGGAAAGTTGGCACGAGGATGACGCAGCAGATGACGGCCGGTTCCCAGTTACCGCTGGCCACGGCCACGATGAGACCGAGGGCGATGCACAGGAAGAGGTAGGTCATGTCCTTCATCGGGATGTCTTCGGTGCGGTAGCGGAGCAGGCCGAAGACGGCGAACAATCCGAAGGCGGCGCCCATCGACATGGTCACGCCGTTGAGGAGGAAGGCCACGTGGAAGATGACCACGTTCAACATGAAGAAGGTGAAGATGTATTCGCGGTTGCGGTTGTTGTTCGGGAGATAAATGCCGTAGAGCAGGACGGCCGTGGCGGCGAGGTCGATCGCCAGCTTGAGGAAATATTTCCCCCCCAGCTTGTTGATCAGGTCCGGCCCGAGGTCGGCTTGTGCGGCCAAGAGAGAATTGAGATGTAAATGCATCATGTGGCGACCAATTTAATCTGTTTCATCCGTTCTTTGAAACGATTCATTTTAACATGGGGATAGAGATGGATGATGCCGAAGCAATACTTGCTCATGCTGCCCTGCCAGATCCGCCGGGCGCGCATCATCCGCACGAACGGAGAGGCGGACGACAGCTTGTCCTGTTTGACTTCGGCGATGGCGAGCCGGGGAAAGCCCGCCTGGAGTGATTCGCTCTGGTAGGAGAGATCCAGATCAAGGGTGAGGCGCTCGGGAGCGGTCTTGCTCACGAAGGTGAGCCGCGTGAAGTGGACCCACATCACCGGCTTGAAAGCGCCGACCTTCAGCGGGGTTTCGCGCTCGAGCAATGCCGCCTCGTCTCCGGTGAGGTTCGCGGGAATCGCGGGGCGCTCGATCCGCTGTTTGATGGTCCGTCCCTTGTTGTTCTTGGTTTTGACCTCGAAGAAGCAGACGCCGGACTCGACGTAGCGGCGGTAGCGGATTTTGTAGCGGCTGTATTTTCCGCTGTGATGCCGGGCGTAAAGATCAAGGCCGTCCGTGTCGAAATAGAGCGTTTCGTAGCGATGGGTGCGGGCACCATTGATCTCGAGCAGGCGGTAATGGGGGGCCATTTCGCCCAGGAGGCCGGGCAGTTGATCCTGCCGGAACGTGAACTTCGTATCGAGGCGGTCGAGCAGTTTCACGTCCTGCATCTCGGCGAGGGAAACGGGAGCAAACCCGTCAAGGGTCGCTGGCAGGGCAGCGATCACCTCGGGTGGGGTGTCCATGCCCAGGGCTGGTTCCACAACTTGCGTCGGTTCTCCGGAGGGAAGCGTGATCAGAGGATAATCCCTTGAGGTTGGCGGCTGGCTTCCGAATTTTCTTCGGGGGTCAAGGCAAGGCGTCCCGGCGCAACGGGCGCCCTGGATTTTTGGTCGGCAGAAAATTGTCTTTTTGACACGGCCCGGCTCAGGGTGAATAGAACATGCATCGGTTTATTGCGCGTGACTCTGCGTTTCTATTCGTCCGCGTCAATTTATTTTTCGGTTCGGTGTCGGCCGGTGCATCTTGACACTGTTCTTGAATCCAAAGGGCAGCGTCTGATTCCGGAGTGGGGCAGGCGGACGCCAGTCTGCTGGGGCGTCTCGCCCCTCCTTCCCTCCCCGAGTTCACGGGCGAGACGCCCGGGGACACAGCCGGGACGACTGCGCCACTAAGCTTCATGGACGCGCCGACGTCGTTGTTGGCGAAGTCCGCCGCCAAAGACTTGAGGTCGTCACGGATGAACCGCCGCGTAATCATGCAAGTGTCATCGGCTGGCCCAGGAATGACAAAGCCGCACAAAAAATGATCGCTATTGAGTTGGCTTCAAAAGCACGCCTGGTGTTACTCCCGGCCATTTGAACGGGAGATGTTCAATAAGCGTTCACCCGCAAGTTGCTCACGACAATTCGACAATGATCGCCAACGGAATATTTCAATTTTCCTCGGATAAGTACCCCTACGAAATCCGAATCTTTCTCGGATGCTGCTGATTGGCCTCCCAGTAGGTCTTCTTGAGCTTGATGGCCGGCTCGTCCTCCGCCGGCTGGACGCGCCCTTCCGTGTCCGTCGCGCGTGAGACCAGAGTGTGCTCGCCCTCGGCCGGCTTCTTCCAGTCATGGCTCCAGAACGTCCACGCGTGCTCCGCCGTCTGCTTCTTGTCCAGCGTCACCGCCGCCCATTTGCCGTCGTCGATTTTTAACTCCACCGCCTTCAACGGCGTGCCGTCCGTCCAGGCCGCGCCGGTCAGCCGCACGTCGCCATTCGGCAACCGCACCGCGCGGGCCACGATGGATTTGACGTTCATCGGTCCCACGCTGGTCTCGCGCCAGATCGTTTTGTCGCCGCGCTCCTCGCCGCGCAGCGTGACGTATTCGCGCGCCATGTATTTCGTCATCAGCCGGCGGTCGAGCACCTCCACGCGGTTGAGCCATTTCACCCAGGCGATGCCGAACCAGCCCGGCACGACTAGCCGCAACGGCGCGCCGTGGCCCTTGGCCAGTGGCTCCCCGTTCATCGCCCAGCAAAGCAGGATGTCGTCGCGCTGGAGCAGGTCGTTTAGGCCGAGACCGCGGCCGAAATTCTGTTTGTATTCCTTGCCGCGAATGGTTTCGGCCTTTTCGTCCGCGCCCCAGAAGGCGACTTCCACGGCGCGCTTGTAGGGTTCGCACTCACGGAGAATCGGGGCGAGGGGCGTGCCGGTCCATTTCACATTGCCGATCGCGCCCATGAAACCGGGGCTGGAACCGTTGCCGCCACATTCCAGCGTGGCGGTGAGCGTGACGTTTTTGCGCTTCTTGATTTCGTCGAGCGTGAAGGTGCGCGGCTTCTTCACCAGCCCGCCGAACTCCACCTTCCAGTCCTTCGTCTCCACTTCCGGCACGCCGTAGTGGCTCACGAAATAAATGTCCTCGTTGGCGGTGATCCAGGACTTGAGCTGTTCCCAGCGCAATTGCTTGCCGGGCGGCTGCTGGTCGAGAAACGGAATCAGGATGCCGCCGTCCGCCGGCGCGTCCGCGCCGAACAGTTCGAGCGGGCACTTGGCGAACGCGAGCGCGGCGAGGGCGACGCTGCCGCGAATCATCTCGCGGCGGTTGAGAATGGTTTTGTTCATAGGCTTGACGGGCGAGTTGTGCTGCGGTGCTGTGGACGATACTGCTGCAACGTCATTCAAAATGGCAATCAGGGATTTTTTGATTGCGCCGGGAGATCGGAGCGGAGACGGCGTTTTAGGAAGTTGGAGTTCACGCTTTAGCGTGTCCGGCGGCGGACGGTCGGGAAACCGGGGAACAACCTAAAGGTTGAACTCCAACGGTGGCGCGTCGGACTTCCCGCCGCAGTCCATATTTATCACCGCCGCGCCTTCAGAAACGCCACCAGATCCGCCAGCTCCTGCCGGCTCAACTGTTCATCCAGCCCCGCCGGCATCACGGACACCGCGCCGGGCCGTAGTTCCGCAAGATTCGCGCGGGCGATGCGCTGCTCGGCGTTCGGGCCCGTCAGCAGCGTCACCCCTTCCGCCGAATCGCCGCGCAGAATGCCGCTGAACTCCTCGCCGCCTTTCGTCACCGCGATCATCGGCTCGTAGCTGCGGACGAAGCTCGCGCTCGGAAAAACAATCGCCTCCAGCAGATCGCGCTCGGTGCGCACGGTTCCGATCTTCGTGAGGTCCGGCCCGAACTGTCCGCCCACGTAGCCGATGGCGTGGCAGGCGGTGCAGGCGGCTTTCGCGCCGTTGAACACGGCCTGGCCGCGCCGCACATCGCCGCCCTTGAGGTTCGCGGAAAGTTCGTCCAGCCGGGCCTTCTGTTTCGGCGCGTCGGTGTTGAGCGAGGCGAGAAACGTATCCGCCTGCTGCTGCACGCGGGCGGGAAATTTCGCGAGATGCGGCTTCACCGTCTCCGCGCGCAACGCCGCGCGGGCCTTGCTCTTTTCCAGCGTGGCGACCAGCGCCAGTCCAACTTTTTCACTCTCCGCCCGGTCGAAGGCCCCGAGCAGTTTGGGCAGCTCCAACGGCCCTGCGACCGGCACCAGTTCCACCAGCCGGAGCAGTTGCAAATCGTCGAGCCTGGTTTTCGCCAGCACGCCGGCGGCGGTGCTGCGCACGACCACGGAATTGGTGGGGTTGAGCTGGTCGAACAAGAAATCGACCAGGCCGGCGTCCAGCGCCCTGGAATTGCCGGGCAAGGCGCCGAGCGAGGTCAGCCGCAGATCCTTGGTGCGTTTCGGATCGCGCGCGATAGCCAGCAACGGCTCGCTGAAGTCGTCCTGGTTGTTTTTGGATCTGGCGAAGGCAGCCGCCGCCGCGATGGCGAGGCGCAGGTTGTCTTCACCCCGGTCGGCCTGCAGTCCGCCGCGCACGGCCTCCGCCCACGAGGCCGGCATCGGATTGATCCGGCTGCGCGCAATCACGCTCATCGCCGTGGCCTGTGAGGCGGGATGTCCGGCCAGGGCGGCGATGTGCGGCTGAACCTCCGGCTGCCCGGCCACGCGGGAAAGAAGCTCGGTGAACAAAGTCTGTTCCCCGTCGGAGCTGATGATCGCGAACGTGTCCTCGACCATCTGCGCCACTTCCACGCCCCACTCCGGATGACGTCCCAGCAGCCAAACGGCGGTCGCGTGCAGCCGTTCGTTCGTGGACATGAGCGCCGGGAGAACCTGTCCGGATTTTAATTTGCCGCCGGGCATCTGTTCGAGGGCGAGCAGGGCAGCGCGTTGCGCGAGCGGATGATCGGGGGCGATGGAGCGCGCCTCCGGGCCTTGGAGCAACGGCGTCACCACCATGTCGGGCTGGGCCAGTTCGATGAGCGCATGGATGAGCGAGTGTTCGAGGGCGCGGTCGGAATTGCGCGCCGCGAGTTTCAGCAGTGGATACGTGCCAATGGAAACTCCCATCCGCCCCATCGCCTCGGCGGCGGCACGCTGAAGCTGCGGCCGGCCTTGATCCAGCTGCGCATGCACCTCCGGCCAGGCGGACTTGTCGCGCCAGATGCCGGCCGCGTGGACCGCCACCTGCGCGATGTTGGTGTTGTCATGCCGGACGGCGGCCCGGTTCACGACGCGCGCGGCGGCGGCCGGATTGCGGCACAGCGCCCACACGGCATGGAGCTGAAGCTTTGCCGAAGCAGACAGGGCGAGCGCGTGTTCCAGCGCTGGCAACGAGTTCGTTCCCAGTTCCGCCAGCCGGGCGATGGCGCGCTGCTGCACGGCTGGCCGTTGATCCGTCAGCCACCTGACCAGGGTTTCGGGCGTCATGGTCGCCCACGCCAGCTTCAACCCCCGCGGATCCCGCACCGGCCCCACGCCCGTCTTGCGGATGCGATAGATCGCGCCGGCCACGTCCGGCTTGGCTAGTTGCGAAGTGGGGCAACAGAGCTTGTACCAGCCGCCGGTGTCGAGCACGAGCAGGCTGCCGTCGGCATCCTCCAGCACGTCGGTCGGATGAAAGTCGTGGTTGTCGGAAACCAGGAAGTCCGAGTCCTGCGTGCGGTAGGTCGCGCCGCGCGGCTCCAGAATGTGGCGTGAAACTTTGCGGAGGTTGAACTGGGTGACGAAAAGATTTTCCTGAAAGTCCTCGCCGAAGACGCCGGATTTGTAGGAGCACAATCCGCTCGGCGCGGCAGGGCCGAGGTGCGTCATCGGCTCGAGCAGTTCACCGGTGTGCGGCAGCGGATTGATCACGCCATGGACCTTGCCGTAGAGGCCGCCGTACAGGCCGTGAACGAGCGCGTCGCGTTTTCCACCGCCGGGGTTTTGGATGAACGTGGCGGTGAAGAAAAGTTCACCCGTGCTGTTCCACGCGATCTCCACCGGGTTGTCCATGCCGCCGGCGAGAAACGATTCGCGCAGCGAGCCGTCGGGCCGCGCGCGGAAAATGTGCGCGGCCTGGTCGCGGGTCGGCAGCCGGCCGTGCTGCGGAATCTCCTGCTCGGCGAACGCGCCTTTACACCAGTAAATCCAACCGTCCGGACCGAGGTAGGGGCCGTGCAGATCGTTCGCGCAGCCGGTGAGGGTTTTGCCTTGAAACCACTCGACGCGCGTGTCGGCGACGCCGTCGTGGTTCGTGTCGGTGAGTTTCCAGATGCTCGGCGGCGCGGCGACGTAGAGCGAACCGTCGTGCCACAGCGCGCCTTCGGGAAACATCATCCTGTCGGCGAAGACCACGGCCTTGTCGAACACACCGTCGCCGTCCGCGTCTTCGAGGCGCACGATGCGATGCGGCTTGTCGATGAGCTGCTTCTCCGGCTTGTCGTTCGAGCCGGAGGAATCGGTGACGTAGAGGCGGCCCTGCTCGTCGAAGTCGGCGGAGATGGGGCGCGCGACGAGATTGGTGGGGACGGCGAGTTCGATGGTGAAGCCTGCCGGCAGGGTGAAGGTGTGGCCGTTGAGTTTGAACTCGGCGGCGGACACGGCGCGCAGGGCCAGCAGGCCGGCGAGAAAAATCGCCGCCAGTTTACGGATCAGGGCCGGTGTCATGCGCTAATTAAAGCGGACGTTTCCCTTCACCGCGAACCAAAAAAACCAGACGCCGACCAGCGCGACCAGCGCGGAAAGTCCGCGTTGCAGCTTCGTGAAACCGGCCTCCGAAATCTTGCCACAGGTGAACCGGAGCAGCGCCCACTCCGGCAGGACGACAAACTGATGGCCGAGTTCCACGCCCAGGCTGAACGCCAGCAGCGCGAGGCCAAAGGCCATGTCCGGCAGGCCCTGCATCGTGTCGCGCAGACCGCCCGCAAAGCCCAGCCCATGCACCAGCCCGAAGCTGAACGCCACCGCCAGCCGCCGCCAACCGCGCGCGTTCTTGGTGAAGAAAATATTTTCCACCGCCACGAAAATAATGCTGGCGGCGATGACTGGCTCGACGAACCAGTCCGGCAGCCGCACCAGATTCAGCGCAGCCAGCGTGAGCGTGACCGAGTGCGCGAGGGTGAACATGCCGACCACCTTGAACAGGTCCCAGAACCCACGCGCCGCCAGCACCAACGCGGTCACGAAGAGCAGGTGGTCGAAGCCAGTGAGAATGTGGTGAACGCCGTGCCGGAGGTAGCTGCTGAAAAGTTTTTGGCGCGAGGATTCCACGCGTTGCGCCAGCGATGCGATGGCCCCGCCGCGCCAACCGGTGGCGATGATCATCGGCTCGCCGGGCCGGAGCAGGCCCAACTCCTCGACCGGCTCACCGGGCCGCTGCAACCGCACCAGATGCGAGACCTGCCATTTCACGCCGGGCGCGTAGGGAAAGCCGCGCAGCAGTTCCGCCTGCAAAACGATTTCCGCCGGCGGCCGGCCCTCGATGGAAAAAACCAGATCGTAACTGCCGCGCACCGACTCCGGCCCGACCAGCCATTCCTTCGGGAGCCAGCCGGGGATTTCAATTTTGGAAATGGTGCCGGCGAGTTCGACGCCGTCCGCGCGCACGACGAAATTCGTCAGCACATGAGATC
>CANMZY010000070.1:0-11225 GCA_947502425.1 Verrucomicrobiales bacterium | reverse complement strand
GCCAGCAGTACTATGGCGGCACCTGTGCCGCGCCCGCCTTCCGGCGCATCGCCGAGCGCGCCGCCGGCTACCTGAACATCCGGCCCGACAAGTCTCCCGCCGGCGAAGCAAACGATCCGCTGGCCGATGGGGGCACCTCCAGTCCCGCGCCCGGCCTGGCCTCGGCCCGGAGGACCAATTGACCTGATGCAACTCAAACAGCTTCTCCAGCATCTGCCGGTGGTGAAAGTCGAAGGCCCGCTCGAACGCGAGATCTCCGGCCTCACCTACGACTCGCGCCGCGTCACACCCGGCATGGTGTTTGTGGCGATCCCCGGCGCGCACACCGACGGGCACGACTTCATCAACAGCGCGATTGACCGCGGCGCCTCCGCCGTCATCTGCGAGCGCAACGGCTTCACTTCGACCCGCGCCACCAAGGTGAAAGTGGCGGACGTGCGCACGGCCCTGGCCCGCGCGGCGGCCGCGTTCTACGATCATCCCGCCACGAAACTGCAGGTCATCGGCGTCACCGGCACCAACGGCAAGACCACCGTCGCCTTCATGATCAAGGAACTCCTCGAAGCCGCCGGGACCAAAACCGGCCTGCTCGGCACGGTGCGCTACGAGATCGGTGACCGCGTCATCCCCGCCCTGCGGACCACGCCGGAAGCCCTGGAAATCCAGCAGATGATGGCCGCCATGGTGCGCAGCGGCTGCCGGGCCTGCGTGCTCGAGGTCAGCTCGCACGCGCTCGAACAGCAGCGCGTCGCCGGCATCGATTTCGATGTCGCCATCTTCACGAACCTGACCCAGGACCATCTTGACTATCACGGCACGATGGAAAATTATTTTACCGCGAAGCAGAAACTTTTCACCGGCGTGGAGCAGGGGGGCAAGCGCGGGACGGTGGTCATCAACATCGACGACTCCTACGGCGCGAAACTCGCGGCGGCGACCAACGCCGAGGTCAACCTCAGCTACGGCCTTACGGCGGCGGCGAAAGTGCGCGCGGTGAACATCGACCTGGGCAAGGACGCCTCGCGCTTTATCATGGAGACGCCGGGGAAAAATTTCCCCGTCCGCCTGCCGCTCATTGGGCGGCACAACATTTACAATGCGCTCGCCGCCGCCGGCGCGGGGCTGGCCCTGAAAATTCCCGCCGCGACCCTGCAGTCCGCCTTTAGCACCATGCGCCCGGTGCCCGGCCGGTTGGAGGGCGTCGCCGCCGGCCAGCCCTTCAGCGTGTTTGTCGATTACGCTCACACCGATGACGCGCTGCTCAACGTGCTGGGCACGCTCCGCGAGATCACGCCCGGCCAATTGCTGCTCGCCTTCGGCTGCGGCGGCAATCGCGACGCCGGCAAGCGCGCGAAGATGGGCCGCGTCGCCGCGCAGTTCGCGGACTTCACGATCATCACCAGCGACAATCCGCGCAAGGAATCGGCGGCGGACATTGCCGCGCAGATCGAGGAGGGTTTTCACTCCCTCCGCGCCGAGGGCTGCGCGGTGGAACTGGACCGCAGCCGCGCCATCGCCGCCATCTTGGCGCGCGCCCAGGCGGGCGACACGGTCCTGATCGCCGGCAAGGGCCACGAGACCTGTCAGGAATTTGAGGACACGGTTGTGCCGTTCGACGACCGGGTGCATGCGCGCGAGGCGCTGGAGAATCTTGGGTTTACCGGATAAAAAATGAACTGGTCAGCGGTCAGCCGACAATGGTCCGAAGTGGCCGCCGACATGGGCCGATGGCGTGAACTGGTTTCGGGCCGCGACCGTGTCCGGCGAGCGTCGACCATCCCTGAAAATTCGTCTATGGAACCGCGGAACTTGCAATACATCGCCGCCGCCTGCGCGGGGCAGCAGTTGACCGGATCGCCGGAGACGGTGGTGCGGCGCGTCTGCACGGATTCGCGCCAGGCGCAGGCCGGGGACTTGTTCATCGCGCTCGCCGGGGAAAAATTTGACGGTCATGATTACTTGGCCGAGGTCGGGCGGCGGGAGGGCGCGGCGGTGGTGCTGGAAAAAGCACGATTGCCCGTCCTGCCGCTCGGCTGCGCGGTCATCAGCGTGGAAAACACCCGGCAGTCGCTGGGGCGGTTGGCCGCGCAATACCGCGCGGATTTCAAGCTGCCGGCCGTCGCCGTGGGCGGCTCTAACGGCAAGACCACGACCAAGGATTTGATCGCCGCCGTGTTGCGCCAGAAACATTCCACGCTCTGGAGCGAGGCGAGTTTCAACAATGACATTGGCGTGCCGCTCACGCTGCTCAAGCTGGAGCCGCATCACGAGGTCGCCGTCCTCGAAGTCGGCACCAATCATCCCGGCGAACTCAAGCCCCTCGTCGCCATGATCGCGCCCCGCTACGGCGTCATCACCAGCATCGGGCGCGAGCATCTGGAATTTTTCGGCGACCTCGCTGGCGTGGTCGAGGAGGAGGGCTGGCTCGCGGAGTTGCTCCCGCGCGACGGCAAATTGTTCATCAACGCCGAGACGCCGCACGCGGACGAGATCATCCGCCGCACCCGCGCGACCGTGGTGCGGGCGGGCTTGCGGGGCTGGTGCGACTGGAATGCCTCGCAACTGCGGCTCGATGAAACGGGCGTCAGCTTCACCGTGGTCGCGCCACGCTCTGAACTGTGCGGCGAATACCGGATCAATCTGCTCGGCCGCCACCAGGTGACCAACGCGCTGCTCGCGCTCGCCGTCGGCGCGGAACTCGGCCTCAACGCGGACGAACTGCGGCGCGGTCTGTTGGCTTGTCCGCCGCCGAAAATGCGGCTGCAAGTCTGGGAGGCCCGCGGCGTGCGCGTGCTCGATGACGCCTACAACGCCAACGCGGATTCCACGCTCGCCGCCCTGCAAACCCTGGCCGATCTGCCCTGCGCCGGCCGCCGCCTCGCGGTGCTCGGCGACATGGCCGAGTTGGGCGCGCACAGTGCGGCGGCCCACGCCGAAGTCGGCCGGCGCGCCGCGGAACTGGGCATCCAGATCATCGCTGTCGGACGGTTGGCCGGGCTGACCGCGCGGGCCGCCCGGGACGCCGGCGCCCAGGCGGTGGAAGAATTTTCCGACGTACTCGCGGCCGGACGCGCGCTGAAAAGCGCGGCGAGGGCGGGCGACGTGGTGTTGTTGAAGGCGTCGCGCGCGACCGGTCTGGAGCGCGTCGGCGAACTGCTTCTTCAGGATTGAAATGCTGCCTTACTTGAGCCAAATGCTGCTGGATGCGTCGCACGGGACGGACTGGGAAAGTTCGGTCTCGTGGCTGCGGGTCTTCAAATACATTACGCTGCGCAGCGCCGGGGCGGCGATCACGGCGCTTTTCATCAGCCTGTGGCTGGGGCGGCCGTTGATCCGCTGGCTGCAGCGTTTGAAGTTCGGTCAGCACTATGACGACAAGGCCGAGGCGGGCGGTGATTTGAAGGCGCGCGTCCTTTCGAAAAAAGGCACGCCCGGCATGGGCGGGCTGCTCATCGTGCTGGCCATGGACGTGTCCGCGCTGCTCTGGACGCAGTGGAACGAACTGATCGCGCTGACGCTGCTGAGCGTGCTGGTCTTCGCCACGCTTGGTTTTTACGACGACTGGATGAAGGTCACGAAGCAGACCTCCGCCGGGGCGACCGAGGTGGTGAAACTGGTGACGCAGTTTGCGCTCGGAATTTTCATCGGGGTTTATCTCTGGCGGCACGCGCAACTGCACACGCTGGTCGCGGACATCATGGTGCCGTTTGCGAAGCATCCCGTGCTGGTGGGCGTGCCGTTGCTCGGCATCGCGCTCACCGTGCTGACGATTGTGGGCAGCTCGAACGCGGTGAACCTGACTGACGGCCTCGACGGGTTGGCCATCGGCTGCACCTTGATCGTGTCGTTTGTGTTTTTGATCTTCACCTACCTCGCGGGCAACGTGACGTTTGCGAAGTATCTGGCGATTCCCTACGTGCCGGGCGCGGGCGAGCTGACGGTCTTCGTCGCGGCGATGATCGGCGCGGGCCTGGGCTTTCTCTGGTTCAACTGCCATCCGGCCCAGGTGTTCATGGGCGACACTGGCTCGCTGGCGCTGGGCGGCGCGCTCGGCATCATCGCGGTGCTGATCCACCAACCGTTCGTGCTGGTGCTCGCGGGCGGCGTGTTCGTGGCGGAGGCGGCCTCGGTCATCCTGCAGCGCGGCTGGTTCAAATACACGCGGCGCAAGTCTGGCACGGGCCACCGGCTGTTTTTGATGGCGCCGCTCCATCATCATTTTGAGAAGCTCGGCTGGTACGAGAGCCAGGTGACGACGCGATTTTATATTTTGTGCTTCTTGTGCGCGCTTGTCGCCTTGAGCACATTGAAGCTGCGTTGAACGAAATCCAGATGGCGGCACGGCGGGCGGGCAGTGGTTCGGAAAACTTTTAAGATGCAGACGTTGGCAGACAAACAGGTGCTGGTGATCGGTCTCGGCCTCAGCGGCGTGGCGGCGTGCGAACTGTTGCACGCGCGCGGCGCGCAGGTCTGCGCCGTCGATGCCGGCGGCACGGAGAAGCTGCGCCTCGAGGCGGAGCGGCTGCGCGCGCTCGGCGTGACGGTGGCACTGGGGGTGACGGCGGCGCCGGAACGTCCTTTTGATTTCGCGGTCGTCAGCCCCGGCGTGCCGGGATCGCATCCGCTCATCCAGGAGCTGGCGCGCCGGAAGGTGCCGGTCATCGGCGAACTCGAACTCGGCTTCCAGCAGTCGCTCTGCCTGAACATCGCCATCACCGGCACCAACGGCAAGACGACCACCACCGAGCTGGTCGAGCGGCTCCTCACGCACCACCATCTCAAGACCGTCGCGGCTGGCAACATCGGACTGCCGCTCTGCGCGGTGGCGGAGCGCGCGAAGGAGCTGGATTTTCTCACACTCGAAGTCAGCTCGTTCCAGTTGGAGACGATCCAGTTTTTTCGTCCCGCCGTGGCGGTGCTGCTCAACCTCACGCCCGATCATCTGGACCGTTACACGAGCATGGCTGATTACGCGCGGGCCAAGGCGCGGATTTTTGAGAACCAGCAGGCCTTCGACTGGGCGATCATCCAGAGCGAGGCGCTGGCGCAACTGCGCGCGCTCCACGTGGAGATTCCCTCGAAGATCATCACCTTTAGCGCGCACGACCGCCGCGCGGATCTTTACCTCGACCGCGGCCTGCTCATCAGCCGGCTCGAGGGCTGGGCAGGGCCGCTACTCGACATGGCCGCGATGCAACTGCGCGGGCCGCACAATGCGGAAAATTTGATGGCCGTGCTCGCCGTCGGGCGGGTGCTGCGCCTGCCGGTCGGGCAGATGGTCGAGGCGCTAAAATCGTACGCGCCCGCGCCGCACCGCTGCGAGTTCGTCGCGGAGGTCAACGGCGTGCAGTACGTCAACGACTCGAAGGCCACCAACCTCGACGCCGTCCACCAGGCGCTGCTCTCGATGCCGGTGGGAAATAATCAGCAGGAGCCGAACGTGTGGCTGATCGCCGGCGGCAAGGACAAGGGGTTCGATTATCACGACCTTGGGCCGCTCCTGTCTCGGCGCGTGAAAGGGGCGTATCTGCTGGGGGAAACGCGCGAAAAAATCCGCGCGGCCTGGAGTCTTTTTACCCCTTGCCGCATGGTTGATTCATTGTTAGAAGCTGTCAAGGAAGCGGCGCATCACGCGGTTTCCGGCGACGTGGTTCTGCTTTCCCCGGCCTGTTCCAGCTTTGACCAGTTTCAAAACTACCAGCACCGGGGTGAAGTGTTTCGCCAGGCGGTGGCCCAACTGGAAAATTTCCGGCCGGAGGAGCAGGTCATCCGTCCGGCTGGCGCGGAAAAAATTGCACTGGCCAAAACTTGAACCCAATTCGCTCCGGGATTTTTTGAGGGAAAATCCCGGGGCGAGAACAAACAACAAAACCTCAGAAAGAACGCCGCTGCGCGTTAAAAAAAGAAATGAACAAACCGAATCCGCTGGTCCCGCAAGGCTCGCTCGAAGAGAAGAGCCGGGGCAAGTCCCACGTCCGCATCGCCGTCATCACCATTCTGGCCATTCACGTCGTCCTGCTGGGAGCGCTCCTGATCCAGGGTTGCAAGCGCGAGGAACCGGTTCTGCCGCCGCCCGCTTTCCAGGAGCCGACCAACACCATCACGGAGCCGACCAACACCATCCCGGCGCAGACCAATGTTGTCCCGCTCACCAACGTGATCGCCCCGCCGCTGACCAACACGGTGGTGCTCCCGCCTGCGGACGCCACCGAGCATGTCGTGGTCAAAGGCGACAGCTTCTACACCCTCGGCAAAAAATACGGCGTCTCGATCAAGGCCATCACGGCGGCCAATCCGGGCGTGGATTCCAGCCGGCTGAAGCTGGGCCAGAAGCTCGTCATTCCCGCGAAGACGGCTCCGGTGCCGCGAGGGGACAACACGACTGCGCCCGCACCGGACGCCGGCGCGGAAGGCCTCTACATCGTCAAGTCCGGCGACGTGTTGAGCAAGATTGCCACGGCCCACGGCACCACGGTCAAAGCCCTGATGGCGGCGAACAACCTCAAGACCTCGCAAATCAAAGTGAACCAGAAGTTGAAACTGCCCGCCCGCACCACTCCGGCCCCGGTGGCTCCGGTTCCGGTTCCGTCGGCTCCTGCCGCCCCTGGCACCGTGCCGACCGGCACGCCCATTCCCTGATCAATCACCCGGCCGCCGGAGCACCTCGCTCTGGCGGCCGGCCGCTTAAATGAAATGAAACTGGCCAGCACCATTTTACTTTTGGGTGTCGCCGCGCTCCTGGGGCTGGGCACGGTGATGCTCTACAGCTCGCCGGTCGGGGCGTCGCTGCTTTCGCGGCAGCTCTGCTGGTGCACGCTCGGGCTGGTGGTCGGGCTGGCGATGTTCCACGTAGATTACAAGCATTTAAAAAAAATTGCCTGGCCGCTCCTCATCGTCACTTTCGTGCTGCTGGTGGCCGTGCTGTTCCCCCAGGTCGGCACCTGGCGCGGCGGCGCGCGGCGCTGGTTCAATCTCGGTTTCATGCTTTTTCAACCTTCCGAACTCGCCAAGCTCACGGTCATCATCGCGCTCGCGCATTACGCCGACTGTTTCAAGAGCAAGATGTCGGAATTAAAGGTGGGCCTGCTGCGTCCGGCCTTGTTCATCCTGCCGCTGCTGTTTTTGATTTATAAGGAGCCGGACTACGGCACCATGCTGCTGCTGGCGGCGGTCAGCGCGGTGCTGCTGCTCGTCGCCGGCGCGCGCTGGAAACTGGTCACAGTCCTCAGCCTCCTCGGCTTGGCCATCGTGGCCGTTTCCATCTGGCATAATCCGGTCCGGCTGGCGCGGATCATGGATTACATCAACGGCACCGGTTACCAGTCGGAGCAGGCCAAGATCGCCGTGGGTTCCGGCGGCCTGACCGGCGTCGGCCTGGGCGATGGCCGGCAGAAATTTGGATACGTTCCGGAAAACCACACGGATTTTATTCTTTCCATCATCGGCGAGGAGCTGGGCCTCGTCGCCACCCTTGGCGTGGTGCTCACCTTTTTCGCCCTGATGATCTGCGGCGTTTACATCGCGTCCAACGCGCGCGACCGCTTCGGCCATCTGCTCGCGACCGGCCTGACCTTTCTCATCGGCCTGCAGGCGTTCATCAACATCGGCGTCGTCACCGGCGCGCTGCCCAACAAGGGGCTGGCGCTGCCCTTCGTCAGCTACGGTGGCTCCAACCTGGTGATGATGCTCGCCGCCGTCGGCCTGCTCTGCAACGTCGCGCGCCACGCGCAGCCCGGCCTCCGCGTCGGCGGCCGGAGCTTCAACCCGTTCACCCCGGCCGACGTTCCCTCGACTCAACTATCCTGATGCAAAACCCGCGGCCAGCGCCTTTGATTGCCATCGCCTGTGGCGGCACCGGCGGCCATTTCTTCCCGGGTCTGGCGGTGGCGCGCGAACTCATCGCGCGCGGCGGCGAAGTCACCCTGCTCATCTCGCCCAAGGAGGTCGATCAGCAGGCCGTCCAAAACGCCTCCGGCCTCGAGATCGTCACGCTCCCCGCCGTCGGCCTGACCCGCGGCCACGTCCCCGGATTTTTGCGCGGCTTCTGGAATTCCTTCCGCGTCGCCAAAAAACTGTTCAACCGCCGTCCGCCCCAGGCCGTGCTCGCGATGGGCGGCTTCACCAGCGCGCCGCCGGTGCTCGCCGGCAAAATCTGCGGCGCGGCCACCTTCCTCCACGAGTCGAACACCATTCCCGGCCGGGCCAACCGCTGGCTCTCGCATTTCGTGGACCGCGCCTTCACGGGCTTTCCCTCCGCCGCCACGCGGCTGCACACCAAGCAGTCGGTCGTCACCGGCACGCCGGTGCGTCCGCAATTCCAGCCCGGCCCGGCGGCCCCGGCCCGCGTCACGCTCGGCCTCGACGCCGTGCGGCCCGTGCTCCTCGTCACCGGCGGCAGCCAGGGCGCGGGCGGCATCAACGATCTCGTCCTCGCCGCGCTGCCCGAGCTGTTGCGGCTGCTCCCCGAACTGCAATACCTCCACCTGACCGGCCCGCACGACGTGGAAAAAGTCCGCGCCGCCTACGCCACCGCCGGGGCCGCAGCCGTGGTCCGTCCCTTCCTCGCGGAAATGGAACTGGCCCTGACCGCCGCGACCCTGGCGGTGAGCCGCGCCGGCGGGTCCTCGCTCGCGGAACTCGCCGCCCTCCGGCTGCCCGCGATTTTGATCCCGTATCCGCACGCGGCGGACGACCACCAGTTTCACAACGCCCGCGCCTTCGTCGAGGTCGGCGCGGCGCGGATGCTCGGCCAGCAGCGGGCCACGCCGGAAAATTTCACGCGACTGGTGCTCGAGCTCGCGCAAAAAGAGGGCGAGCGTTCCCGCATCGGCGTGGCGCTGGCGCAATGGCATTCGCCGGACGCCGCCGCGCGCATCGCCGAGACCATCCTGCAGGCCATCCCCGGCCGGCAGACCGGCGCCCGCCTGGAAAATGGCGGCGCCGCCCGCGCGCCGCTGGATTTGAAATTGCCGGTGACCAGTTTGAAATCGTGAACCACCGCCTTTCACCCGGACCAGTCAGCGCGCTGCTCGAAGCGGCGGGGCCGGGCACGGTCGTGCATCTCATCGGCGTGGGCGGCTGCGGCATGAGCGGTCTCGGCCATCTCCTGCTCGATCTTGGCCATCGCGTGACCGGCTCCGACTTGCAGGCCAACGAGGAGACGGCCCAACTCCAGGCGCGCGGCGCGGAAATTTTCTCCGGCCACGCGGCCGCCCAGCTCCGGGCCGCGCGTCCGGTGCTCGTCGTTTATTCCTCCGCCATCCGCACCGGCAACCCCGAGTTGCGCGCGGCGTTGAAAATGAAAATCCCCGTCGTGCGCCGCGCCGTGCTGCTCGCCGCGCTGCTCGGCCGCCAGCGCGGCATCTGCGTGGCCGGGATGCACGGCAAGACCACGACCAGCGCCCTCCTCGCCTTCGCGCTCGAACAGCTCGGCGCGTCACCGAGCTACGCCATCGGCGCGCTCGTCCCGCAGCTTGCCGCGCACGCCCGTTTCACTCCGCACTCCGCACTCCGCACTCCGCATTTTGTGATCGAGGCCGACGAGAGCGACGGCTCGCTGCGCGAGTTCGCGCCGGAGCACGCCATCGTCCTGAACGTCGATGAGGAGCATCTCGACTTTTACGCGAACCTCGACGCCATCTGCCAGGAGTTCGCCCAGTTCGCCGCGCAGACCACCGGCCATCTGGTCTTCTGCGCCGATGATCCGCGCCTCGCCGAGCTGTTCGCGAAGCGGCCCGGCGCGATCTCCTACGGCTTCCATCCGCTCGCCACCTACCGTGCCGAACTCACGCCCGCCGTTTCGCGCCCTCCGTCCCACGCCCCACGCTTCACCATCTGGCACGGCGGCCGGAAGCTCGGCGACTTCACCACCGCGCTGCTCGGCGGAAAAAATCTCAGCAACTGCGCCGCCGTCATCGCGCTGCTGCACCAGCTTGGTTTCGCGCCGGAAAAAATCGCGGCGGCCCTGGCCCCGTTTCGCGGCGCGGCCCGGCGGCAGCAGGAGCTTTTTTCCGGCGCGTCCGTTCGCGTCTTCGACGACTACGGCCATCACCCGAACGAAATCCGCGCCACGCTCCAGGCCTTCCGGCAACTGGGCGCGCGCCGGCTGCTCGTCGCCTTTCAGCCGCACCGCTTCACGCGCACGCAAAGCCTGCTGCACGAATTCGCCGTCTGTTTCGCCGGGGCGGCCCGGCTCTGGCTCACGGAAGTTTATGCGGCCGGCGAGCCGGAGATTCCCGGCGTCAACAGCGCCGTCCTCGCCGAGGCCCTGCGCGCGCGCGGCCAGGCGGTCGAACACGTCCCCGCGCTGGGCGCGCTCGGCGCGGCGGTGCGCGCGGCGCTCGAGCCGGGCGACCTGGTCTTGTTTCTCGGCGCGGGCGACATCACGAAAGTGGCGCATGAACTCGCCGCCGAGCTGGCCGCCGCCGAAACCCAAACCCTCTTGTGCATGAATCCTGAAACCTTGTTTGCGGAACTTTCCGCCCGGCTCGCGCCCGGCACCACCGTCCGCCGCGACGAACCGCTCGCCAAACGCACCACCCTCCGCGTCGGCGGCACGGCGGATTTCTACGTCGAGCCGGCGTCCGAGGCGGAACTGGGCGCGGTGCTCGAGTTTTGCTCCCGCCGCGCGCTGCCGTTCCTCATGCTGGGGCGCGGCTCGAACCTGCTGATCCGCGACGGCGGCATTCGCGGCGTGGTGATCTGCCTCGCGCACGAATCGTTCAGCCGCGTGCAGATCACCGGCGGGCACCTGCACTGCGGCGCGGGCGCGAAGCTGAAGACGGTGGCGGTCGAGGCGCGGCGCGCGGGCCTGGCGGGGCTGGAATTTCTCGAGGGCATTCCCGGCAGCGTCGGCGGCGCGATGCGCATGAACGCGGGCGCGAACGGCTCGTGGCTGTTCGACGTGGTGGAGAGCATCCGGTTCATGGATTACGTCGGACACGCGCACGAACGTCCGGCCGCCGAGGTGAACGTCGAGTATCGCGGCTGTCCGCTTTTCAGAAACCACATCGCGCTCGGCGCGGTGCTGCGCGGCCAACCGGCGGTGATGGAGGCGATCGCGGAGCGGATGACCGGCTTCAGTAAGAAGCGCTGGGAAAGCCAGCCGGCCCAGCCGAGCGCGGGCTGTATTTTCAAAAATCCGAAAACGATTCCGGCGGGCCGGCTCATCGACGAGCTGGGCCTCAAGGGCACGAAGCGCGGCGGCGCGATGGTCTCGGACGTGC
>CANMZY010000069.1:0-11253 GCA_947502425.1 Verrucomicrobiales bacterium | reverse complement strand
CGCCGTCCACATAGTTGGCGATCTCACGGCTGAGGCCGAACCCGGCCACTTCCGAGCCGAGGCCCGGCACATGCACCGCCACCGCCGCGCCCGAGATGGCGATGGAATCGCGGATGCGGATGGCCTTGTCATCCGCCGCCAGATCCGTTGCCGTCACGTAGCGGAGTGAGCCCGTGCCGCAATAATCCTTGGTCATCTCGAAACATTTCTGTGTGATGTCGAAACTGCCGGGCTTGCGATAATTCATCGTGCCGTTGGCGATGAGGTAGGGGCGATCGTCATGGCGGATCAGTTCGGAATTGCTGAGCGGCTTCCAGCGCGAGTAATCGCCGTGCTCGCGCAGAAATGTCTTGGCCAGCAGCCGGCGACAAGTGCTGTTTCGCTTTGTCCGGACAAAAAATCGCGCCGGACGTTTCGACCGGCTGCATCGGCGAAAACGTCCCGCAAAGATTTGCCAAGCCGGCGCTCTCTCGGCCACACTCGGGCTGGTGAAAATGTTTGCGGCCATAGACGGGCGGGCGGGGGACGCCGGATCATTCGTGAAGCGATGCGCGCGCCTCGGCCTCCTCTGGCTCGCGCCCGTGCTCGCCCTGACCGGCTGCACCGGCTTTCACTCCAACCCCATCAGCTACCGGATCGATTCGCAGTATGGCGTCCACGATCCGCAGTTCCGCCGGTCGATGGGGCAGTTGCTCGGTCCCGGCATCGTCGAGAGCAACCGCGTCACGGCGCTGGTCAATGGCGACCAGTTTTTTCCCGGCATGCTGACGGCCATTCGCGGCGCGCAGAAGACGATCACCTTCGAGAGCTACATCTATTGGTCCGGCGACATCGGGGACCAGTTCACCGATGCGATGATAGAGCGGGCGAAGGCCGGGGTGAAGATTCATGTGCTGCTCGACTGGTTCGGTTCGGGGCGCATCGACCGCGGCGATCTCGACCGGATGCGGGCGGCGGGCATCGAGGTGGAGAAATATCATCCGCTGGGGTGGAGCCGGTTCTTTCGCATCAACCACCGGGATCATCGCAAGCTGCTCATCGTCGATGGCCGCGTAGGCTTCACCGGCGGGATGGGCGTGGCGGACATTTGGCAGGGCAATGCCGATTCCAAGGAGCATTGGCGCGACACGGCCTTCCAGCTCGAAGGCCCCGCCGTCGGCCAGATGCAGGCGGCGTTCATGGACAACTGGATGAAGACCCGCGGCGCCGTGCTGCATGGCGATGAGTATTTCCCGGAACTGAAGCCCGCTGGCACCGATCTTGCGCAGGTCTTTATTAGTTCGCCCCGCGACGGCGTGGAGAGCGTGCGCCTCATGTATCTGCTTTCCATCGCGGCGGCCCGAAAAAACATCCGGCTTTCTTCGCCCTACTTCGTGCCCGGTGGCCTGACCATGCAGGCACTGCTGGATGCCTGCCAGCGGGGCGTGAACGTCGAAGTCATCCTGCCCGGCCGCCACAATGACGCCGAACTGGTTCTCCACGCCTCGCGTGACCGCTGGGGCGAACTGCTCAAGGCGGGCGCGAAAATTTACGAGTACCAGCCCACGATGTATCACTGCAAGGTGATGATCGTCGATGATCTCTGGGTCTCGGTGGGGTCGGCGAATTTCGACAGCCGTTCCTTCCGCCTGAATGACGAGGCGAACTTGAACGTGTCCTCGGCCGCGTTCGCGGCCGGGCAGGTGAAAATTTTCGAGGCGGACAAAACGCAGTCGCGGCCGGTCACCCTGGAGGAATGGCGCAACCGTTCCTTCTGCAAAAAATTGTGGGGCCGGTTCACCCGTCTGTTCCGTTCGCAACTGTAGCCGGGTGCAAACCGAACGGAGCGACCGCGCCCGACGGTGCTTCGGGGTGAAACGCAGGCCAGGTTCCGCCGGTCAGCGAACGGCTGGTTTCTTCGGCTCCGTGGCGCGTGGCCGGCTGGCCAGCCAGTTTTTCCATTTCACGACGGCGGCGGCCCGGGCTTCCCTGGGCGCGTCCCACTGGAGGTTGCCCAGTTCCGCCATCAGTTCCTTGAACCGCGCGGCGGCGGCGATGTCTTCCGCCTGGTTCTTGACGGCATACCGGCCGGTGATTCTCGCCGTGATCTGGATGATGGCGTACTGCGCGCGCCGCCGGACCATGTCCCGTTCGTCGAGCATCATCGGGAGCAGCGTGGGCAGGGCTGGCTCGCCAATTTCCAACAGCCCCGCGCTGGCCGGGGTGATGTCCGGGTAGGTCCGGTCCCAGTCCTGATCCATACAGGCAGCCAGCCGGGCGATCTCCCGTTTCTCATCATAGACTTGCCAAATAGATTTGTGTTTGCAGCCGCCGCCGAGGAGAACGAGGACGGCGAGCAGCCACAGGGGGGTGACTGTTCTGTTCATAGTGAGGCTGCCTCTACCCGCTCGCCCGGCGGCATGGCCGCCCGTGTCTCCGCCCGGCGGGCCAGCAGCCAGAGCGTGTCCGAGAGGCGGTTGAGGTAGATGCCGATCTGGCCGTTCTCCACCAACCCCGACTCGCGCAAGGCGCAGATGCGCCGCTCGGCACGCCGGCAGGCGACGCGGGCCAGGTCGAGCGCGGCGGCGTTCACGGTCGCGCCCGGCGTAGCCCAGCCGCGGAAGGAAATATTTTGTGATTCGATCTCCCGCACCAGCGCGTCGAGTTTGGCGGTCAGGTCCGGCGTCACCACTTTGAAACCGTCCTTCGCGTAGCGCGCCAGGTCCGCGCCCTCGGTCGCCACCTCGCCCATCAAGTCCACCAGGTCTAGCTGGATCGCGAGCAAATGGCTGCGCAACTCATCCTCCTCCGCCGTGGCGCGGGCCAGGCCCAGCGCGGCGTTCAACTCGTCCACCGTGCCGCAGGCCTCGATGCGCGGATGCGTCTTGGGGACGCGGCGGTTGTACATCAGGCCGCTGGTGCCGTCGTCGCCGGTGCGTGTGGCAATGCTCATGCTCTAAAGCTACGGGGTGGGGTGCAAAAGTTCAAGATTCAAAGTGGGCGGGAGCGCGGTTGGGTCGTCCCCGACCAACCGCAGCATATGGAGCAGGGGCAGGTTCTGGGAAATTTCAAAGTGTCAGGGTGTGCGAGCGTGCGGCGGCTGATCCCGCACGGCGTGGGATGCTGCCGCGCTCCACTCAAATCACGATGCGGCTGGGCCGTGCAATGCGTTGACGCCAGCGCGCCTGTTTTCTATCGTGCGGCCGGATTTCATTTATGAACGTCAAGCTCCTGTTGAAAACATTGTTTCTGATCGTCGTTCTGCTCCTGCTCGTGCTGATGGGCATGAACAACCGGCAGTCGATCTCCTTCACCCTGCCGCCGCTACTCAAGCAAAAGATCGAGCAGCCCGCCGCCCTCATGTATTTCGCCTTCTTCGCCGTCGGCGTGCTCTCCGGCACGATTCTCACGGCGGGCGGAAAGAAGGGCGGCAAATCCTCGGTGAAAACTGAGAAATGACCGGCCACGCCGTGCACATCACCGGAAAATTTTACCGGCCAGTCACCCTGCGGCGCTGGCTGCACGCACTCGTTCTCCTGCTCTGCCTCGCCGCTTCCCTCCGCGCCGAGGACAAAAAGGAGGAGTCTAAAAAGGAGCCGCCCCGCGTGGTCGTGGTCGTGCCCCTTGGCGTCGAGGCGGGCACGTCGAACACGATCAAGATTCGCGGCATCAACCTGACCAACGCCACCGCGCTGCGTTTCCCCGGCCTCAAGACCGGCCCGGATGCGAAGATCATCTCGGCGAAAAAAATCGACATCCCCAAGGAGGCCGACGCGAAAAAAGTCGGCGACACGCAACTGGAAGTGCAATTGCTCCTCCCGCCGGAAGCGCCCGCCGGCCCGACGCCCTTCGTCGTCGTCATGCCCGACGGCGGGACTACGCAGACCAATCTGCTGCTCGTCTACGCGCCGGGAACGATTGGGAAAGAGAAGGAGCCGAACGGTGGTTTCCGGCAACCGCAGGACATTTCATTCTCCCGGCCCCTGCTCGGCGCAATTTCCGAGGCGAATGACGTGGATGTGTTTCGTTTCAGCGGGCAGGCCGGGCAGACCATCATCGCCGAGGTGCAGGCGGCCCGGCTTGGTTCCCTGCTGGACGCATCACTCGTGCTCTACGACGTGACCGGCCACGTCCTGGCCGGCAACGACGACAGCCCGGCCGGGGCCGACCCGGAACTGCGTTTCAAACTTCCTGCCGACGGCGTTTATTTTCTGAGCCTCTTCGACGCGCAAGACAAGGGCGGGCCGACGCATGTTTACCAGTTCATCCTGCGACTGGAGAAGTGACCGGGGTGGTTGCGGCGGATTTCAACGCGCAGGCGCAAAGACGCGAAGCCGAAAAGAAGCAGCCAAAACACCGAGCATCCAACAGCGAACACCCAATGACGGTCGTGCTCACTGGTTCGGCCTTGGATGTTCGCGCGCGAGGTGGGGCGCGTCGCTCCGCGCGCGCCGTCGGGTGGTTCACGGTGGTCATGCAATTCAGCACGCACGCGGCGGGCAGGGGACTGCCCGCGCTGCCTTCCGCGCCTTTGCGTCAAACCAAAGATGGAAAATCGCGTGGGGAAAACCCCTCCGGTTGACTCGTCCGAGCGAACGCGCCCTTGCCAGCATCGCCGCCGCGCATATTCCGCGCATTGGAAAAGTCATCGTCAAAATTAAACTGACCAATCTGATCGACCTGGGTGTGCAGCATCGCAAACTTTCCAAAGCCAAGCCCCGCGTGGTGGAAGTCGAGGCACTGGTCGATACCGGGGCCACTCGCCTTTATCTCAAGCGCAGCGTCATTCGCGCGCTGGGACTGTAAAAAAGATGGACGCCTTGATCTCCCAAACCGCCAACGGCCCCGCCCGCCGCTCTGTCTATGAGTTCGTGCGGTTGGAAGTGCAGGGACGCTACGGAAATTTCAACGTGGTGGACGTCGGTGCGAATCTGCCAAACCGGCTCGGCCAGATTCTCCTCGCGTCTCTCGACTTCGTGGTGGACTCCAAGAACCGCAAGCTCATCCCCAATCCCGAACACGGGGACAAGCAGATGAGCGAAGAATAATGAGCGCCGTTTTGGAGTGCGGTGGCAAGTCGGACGCGACGGCACTTTCATAAGTTGGAGTTCACGCTTTAGCGTGTCCGGCCGGGGACAACCTAAAGGTTGAACTCCAACGAAGACGCCCGTCTCCCAAAGCGGTGCCGCGTCCGACTTACCACCGCACTCCAAAACTCCGCAAAACTCCGAAGCCTCGACAAGCCCGGCGCCGGATGGCACGTTCCCGCCGTGGACAAACTGGAAACATTGCGCACATTGCTCCGTTCCTACGGCTCCTGCCTCGTCGCCTATTCGGGCGGGGTCGATTCCGTTTTTCTCGCGCGGGTTGCCCGCGATGTGCTGGGCGAGAAATCACTCGCGGTCATCGCCGATTCACCGAGCCTGCCCCGCCGCGAACTGCGCGAGGCGCTGGAGATCGCGGCGCAGTTCGCCATTCCCGTGCGCGTCGTCCGCACGGCGGAGTTCGAGAATCCCGCCTACCTGGAGAATCCAAACAACCGTTGTTATTTCTGCAAGCACGAGCTGTTCACCGAACTGGCGCCGCTCGCCCGCGCCGAGGGATTCGCGGTCATCGCCTATGGCGAGAACGCCAGCGACGTGGGTGATCACCGTCCCGGCGCAAAGGCCGCGGCGGAATTTCAAGTGCGCGCGCCGCTCAAGGAGGCAGGTCTGACGAAGCGGGAGATTCGCGTGTTGTCCGCGCAACTCGGCCTGCCCACCGCCGACAAGCCGCAGATGGCCTGTCTGAGTTCGCGCATTCCCTACGGCGAGCCGGTCACGCCGGAGAAGCTGCGGATGATCGAGGAGGCGGAGTATGTGCTGCGCGATCTGGGGCTGCACGACGTGCGGGTGAGGCATCATGAAATGCGGAGCGCGGAGCGCGGAGCGCGGAATGAAGAGGGGAATTCAGCCGCGCTGGCCCGCATCGAAATCGGGGTCGGGGAGCTGCCGAAGTTTTTGGCGGTCGAAAACTTTCAGCGGGTGGCGGAGGCTTTGAAAAAGATCGGCTACGCGCACGTCACGCTAGATTTGCAGGGCTACCGGCGCGGGAGCGTGAACGAGGTGATTCAGTTTGCGGGCGGACGCAAGGGCTGGCTGGCGGTGGAAAAGCAGCAGCCGGCTTGAGGAGGCTCCGGACTTCCGCCGGCTTCGGAGGAACAGATGGGGCGGCAACGGCCGGGAGAATCACGTCCGCCCTCCCCATGAACCGGCCCTGGGGAGAGCGGAGTTGACCGATCTTCCGAGGGATTTGGTTCTACCCCATCTCCGCCAGCGTCTGCTCCATCTCCGCCAGCGGTCCCTCGTGATGCTGTTCCATCGCCAGTTGCAACGCGCGTTGAAAGGCTGCTTTCGCCGCCGCCAGATCGCCCAGTGACAAATCGCATTTGCCAATCAGAATTTGCACGACCATCCAGTCGGGCTTCACCGCCAGCGCCTGTGCGAGCTGTTCCTTGGCGCGGGCAAATTCGCTTTCATCGAACAGCGCCTTGCCGAGACTGAATCGGGCCATCTCGTTGTCGGGAAATTGTTCGAGCAATTTTTCAAACCGGGCGATGCGTTCGTTCATGTGGAGAGAATATTTTAGCCGCGAGAGAACGCAAAGTGCACAGAGGAATTATTTTCAAACCGGACACTCTTTGCGTTCCGGGCGTTCATTTGCCGTCCCGGGTTTGGAACAGGGGCAGCGCGAGTTTCCAGCGGATGCCGGCCAACCGCAGCGCCAGTGTGACGACGACGCTGGCCACCAGGTTGCCGGGCGTGTCGTGATAAAAATGTTGCAGCAGCGCGAGGGTGGTTCCGCCAGCCAGCGCCGCCGTTGCGTAAAGATAAATGGCGCGCCGGAACACGAGCGGAATTTCACCGGTCAACAGATCGCGCAGGATGCCGCCCGCCACGCCGGTGATGACGCCCATCGCCACCGCCACGGGCAGTTCGGTGTGGAAGGCCAGCGCCTTCTGCACACCGATGGCGGTAAACAGAGCCAATGCGCCCGCATCGGCAATGAGAAGGAGACGCTCCGGCAGGTCACGGCGGCGGGCGAGAAAGAAGACCAGGACCGCCACGGTCACGGCGTTGAGCAGCAGGGCGGGATCGCGCACCCAGAGCACCGGAAAATCGCCGAGCATCACGTCGCGCAACGTGCCGCCGCCAAACGCCGTCACGACGGCCAGGACCATGACGCCGAAGAGATCAATGGCCTTGCCGCGTGCCGCCAGCACACCCGTTACCGCCGCGACGGCGATGCCGAGATGCTCAATGATATTTTGCATGACCAAACTTTTCTGAAGCTACAGGCCCAGTTCCGTCTTCACCGCCGCGAACGCGGCGAGCGCCTGCGCGAGATCTTCCCGCGAGTGGGCGGCGGAAATCTGCGTGCGGATGCGCGCCTTGCCCTGCGGGACGACGGGATAGCTGAACCCGATCACATAGACCCCGTGCGCCAGCATTGCGTCCGCGAATTTTGACGCCAGCGCGGCGTCGCCCAGCATGATGGGGCAGATCGGATGCGTACCGGGCAGAACTTTGAAGCCGAGTTTTGCCAGGCCGTCGCGGAAAAATAGCGTGTTCGCCTCCAGCTTGTCACGGAGCGCGGTGGATTCGGAGAGCAGTTCGAGGACTTTCAAGGACGCGCCGGCGATGGCGGGTGCGAGGGTGTTGGAAAAAAGATAGGGCCGCGAACGCTGGCGGAGTAGCTCGATGATTTCCCTGCGTCCGCTGGTGTAGCCGCCGCTTGCGCCACCGAGCGCCTTGCCCAGCGTGCCGGTGATGATGTCCACGCGGCCCATGACGCCACAGTGTTCGTGTGTGCCGCGTCCGGTGCGACCCATGAAACCAACGGCGTGCGAGTCATCGACCATCACGAGCGCGTGATGCTTTTCGGCGAGATCGCAAATGGCCGCAAGGTTCGCGATGTAGCCGTCCATCGAGAACACGCCGTCGGTCGCGATCATTTTGAAACGCGCGCTCTTCGCCTCGTTCAGCTTCGCCTCCAAGTCGGCCATGTCGTTGTTGCGATACCGAAGGCGCTGCGCTTTGCAGAGCCGGACGCCGTCGATGATGCTGGCATGATTCAGTTCGTCGCTGATGATGGCGTCCTCCGCGCCGAGCAGAGTCTCGAAGAGGCCGCTGTTCGCATCGAAACACGACGAGTAAAGAATGGTGTCCTCGGTGCCGAGAAACTTGCTGAGTTTTTCCTCAAGCTGCTTGTGGACGCCCTGGGTACCGCAGATGAAACGCACGCTCGCGCAACCGTAGCCCCATTGATCGAGCGCCTGTTTCGCGGCGACGGCGACGGCGGGATGCTGCGCGAGGCCGAGGTAGTTGTTCGCGCAAAAGTTTAGTGCGGACCGGCCGTCCGCGACGCGGATGGTCGTGCCCTGCGGCGTGACGATAACGCGCTCGCGTTTGTAGGTCCCCGCGGCGCGAATGGCTTCAAGCTGCTGCAGGAGATGCGGGCGGAAGGAGTCGAACATAGGCTATTTCGTGATCTGCGGCGGCAATTCGATGACGGGCGCTTTGCCGAGCGTGGGCCGCGTGAACTTCTCGCCATATTTTGTGTAGCCGGGGACGAAGCCGCCCTGGCTCAGAAAGAATTGACCCTTCTCCACGCCCATGAACCGGTCGAGGCGGTCGCTCTTGCCGGTGGGGTCATGGCTGAAGCTGGCGGTGGTGACTTCGAGCCAGTCGCCCCGCTCGGTGCGAATCCATTGATTGCCGAAAAGCGCTTTGCGCCAGAGGTGACCATTGCCACCGCCGAAATTTTCGCTGAACGAATAGAGTCCGCGCAGCCAACCGCCGTCCTTGGGCGCTTTCCACGACGAGATGAGCATCCATTGTTTCTTCTCTGGATGAAACCAATGACCGGAGTAAATCGTGAACGTGCCGTTCGTTGGTTGCGCCACGACGAGAAACCGCTGCGTCTCGCCGGTCTTCCACGGATAGACGAGGTGGCTGTGCCCGCCGGTGCCTTCGTTGCCGAAATCGCCGGAGGAAACTCCTTCGCCTTTAGCCACGAGCGTCGTCCGGTTCTCGTCACCGACTTTCTTGCGGTCCACGGCTTCGCCACCGCTGTCCCAGACGCTGAAGATGATCCGCCGCTCGGTTGCGCTGTTCACCTGCATTCCGAAATAGCCGCGATGCCAGCCACACGCCATGTAGTAAGTGGCGACAGGATCTTCGACGCCGGTGAGTTCACAGTAGAGCGCGGCGACGTTCGTGCCCTTGGGCGAGGGATAGGCCAGATGCACCGAAGCGGCGTTGCGGCGCTCTTTCAAATTGAAATGTGCGCCGTCCACCGCCGGACCATCGAGGACGAGCGCCTTCAACTCGCCGAGCGGCGGCGCGGAGTTCAACGCCTCGAGAGTGAAACGCTGGTAGCCCGCCTCCTTGATGTCGAATTTTCCGAAGCGCGCGGTGACAGCGTTGGTGCCGGCACCCTGCACCTCCGTGGCGTGCGATTGGCCGGCCACGGTGAGGCGGAGTTTGGAGATGGCGTTGGTCGGGAGGCTGAGTTCCACAGCGGCCTCCAGCGCCCCGTTCGTTCTTATTTCACCAAACCAAAGCACCTTGACGTTTGGGCTGGTCCAACCGGTGATGCCGGAGTTGGTCGAAACGCGCGCGCCGGCAGGGCTGGGATCAAAATAGGCGGTGAACGCGGGCACGCGCAGTTCGGCGTGCGCGGTGGTGATCGCGAGCAGAAGGGCAGGGAAGAGAAGGAGGATGAAACCACGAATGCACAAGAATCGGCACGAACGGGGGGGGCGACAGAAGACGCTGAGCCTTCTGCCCGCCACTCCGTGTTTGGTGCACCTGCTGTCAATATTCGTATCCATTCGTAGTTTTACTAAATCGTTTCAGCTCACTTGCTCCAATCTAAAATCACCTTGCCGCTCTGGCCGCTGATCATCGCCTCGAAGCCTTTTTCAAACTCCGTGCAATGAAACTGGTGCGTGATGACGGGCCGGATGTCCAGGCCGCTCTCCAGCATCACGGACATCTTGTACCAGGTCTCATACATTTCACGCCCATAAATGCCTTTGATTGTGAGCATGTTGAAAACAACCTTGTTCCAGTCGATGGCGATCTGTTCGGAGGGGATGCCCAGCATTGCGATTTTTCCGCCGTGACACATGCTGTTGATCATGTCGCGGAAGGCCGCCGCGTTGCCTGACATTTCAAGCCCCACGTCAAACCCTTCCTTCATGCCCAGCGTCTTCTGCGTCTCGCGGAGACTGCCGGTGTTCACATTCAACGCCACGGTTGCGCCCATTTTTCTGGCGAGGTCGAGGCGGTAGTCGTTCACGTCGGTCACCACGATGAACCGCGCGCCGGCGTGTTTCGCAATCGCCGCCGCCATGATGCCGATGGGGCCGGCCCCGGTGATGAGCACGTCCTCGCCGAGCAGGTCGAAGGAGAGCGCGGTGTGCACCGCGTTGCCGAACGGATCAAAAATAGACGCCACTTCGCGGTCGATGTCCGGACGGTGATGCCAGACGTTGGTCATGGGCACGGAGATGAATTCCGCAAAGGCGCCGGGGCGGTTGACGCCGATGCCCTTCGTGTCCGCGCAGAGATGCCGCCGGCCGGCGAGGCAGTTCCGGCACCGTCCGCAGACGACATGGCCCTCGGCGCTGACCACGTCGCCGGGGTGAAAATCGTTCACGTTGGCCCCGACCTTGATGACCTCGCCGACGAATTCATGGCCCACCACCATTGGCACGGGAATGGTTTTCTGCGCCCAGGCGTCCCACTTGTAAATATGGAGGTCGGTGCCGCAGATGCCGGTCTTGTCGACGCGGATGAGCACGTCGTTGAGGCCGGCCGCCGGTTCCCGCACGTCCTCGAGCCAGAGGCCCCGTTCCGCGTATTTTTTGACAAGGGCTTTCATGACCGGTTGTTTTTCAGTGGTGCAAATCGCTTGCCGCCGGTGGATGGCTGTGTTCATTATACCGGCGGCGGCGTCTCTTATAGTGGATGCCGTGTCCGGTATGCAAGAAAAATTTTCCATTATACTGAACAGATGAGTGCGACCAAAAAAAGCTCCGCCCCGCCGGTCGGCCCGGCCGAGGCGATCAGCCGGCATCTTGGTGCGCGGGTCAAAAAACTCCGCACGGCGCGCGGTTGGTCGCTCGAATCGCTGGCCAACGCGAGCGGGGTCAGCCGTTCCATGCTCAGCCAGATCGAGCGGGAGCAGGCCAACCCGACGCTGGCCGTCACCCTGCGCATTGCCCAA
>CANMZY010000068.1:0-11543 GCA_947502425.1 Verrucomicrobiales bacterium | reverse complement strand
CGCCCGCCCCGATGACGCCGACGCGGAGATCAGAATTCGCCCCCGGGACCTGCGCCCAACTGCGCGCGGTCCAGGTGGCGGCGGTGGCGACGCTGGCGGTTTTGAGAAAATGACGGCGGGAAATAGTGGATGAAGAGGGTGTGTTCATAAGATGTCGTCTGCTTTGTTGTTGTTTGCTTTCAGGTTTTTCAGGCCAGCACGCCCTTCACCACTTCGCCATGGACATCGGTGAGGCGGAAGTCGCGTCCCTGGAACCGGTAGGTGAGCCGTTTGTGGTCGATGCCCATGAGGTGCAACAGTGTGGCCTGGAAGTCGTGGACGTGGACTTTGTCCACCACGGCATCCATGCCGAGATCGTCGGACGCACCATAGGTCAGGCCGGGCTTCACGCCGCCGCCGGCCATCCAGATGGTGAACGCATACGGATGGTGATCCCGGCCCCATTTGGGACGGTCTTTGATGTTCCCCTGAATGAACGGAGTCCGTCCGAATTCACCGCCCCAGATGACGAGCGTGTCGTCCAGCAGCCCGCGTTGTTTGAGGTCCATGACGAGCGCGGCGCTGGCGCGGTCCGTGTCTTTGCACTGCGTGTAGAGTTCGGTGGTGATGGAGCCGTGCTGATCCCATCCGGCGTGCATGAGCTGCACGCAGCGTGAGCCCCGCTCGATGAGGCGGCGCGCCATGAGGCAGTTGTGCGCGAAGGTTCCGGCTTCCCGCACATCG
This sequence comes from Verrucomicrobiales bacterium, assembly GCA_947502425.1. Taxonomy (GTDB): domain Bacteria; phylum Verrucomicrobiota; class Verrucomicrobiia; order Limisphaerales; family SIBH01; genus SIBH01. Next base: position 10,820 of record CANMZY010000068.1, on the reverse strand, counting down.
GAACCGTAGCTCTCCAACACGGAGGCCGGCTCGTTGCTGAAATCCGCCAGCTCCGGCACGCTGCTCTGCATGCGGAAGGACATCTCATACTGCGCGATGCGCGTGGCGATTTCCGGATCGCCGAAGTCATGGAGTTTCTGGGTGTTGAGCTTGGCCAGGTCGTCGAGCATGTCGCGTTTCATGGCGCGCTCTACGCCGGCGGGGTCGGAGAGGTAAAGTACAGGCTCCCGGCTGCCGCGGAACTTCACGCCCTGGTGGCGCGACGGCAGAAAGCCTGAGCCCCAGTAGAAATCGTAAAAGATCTGGCCGCAGCTCGTGCCTTTGCTCACCGACGTCATCACGACGAAGGCCGGCAGGTTTTCCGTCTCCGATCCCAGCCCGTAGCTGAGCCATGCGCCGAGCGAGGGCCGCCCGGGCAACTGAGCGCCGCTCAGCAGGAATGAAATCGCCGGGGCGTGATTCACCGCATCCGTGTGCATGGACTTGATGAAGCAAAGCTGATCTGCAATTGCCGCCGTGTGCGGCATCAGCGCACTGACCCACGCGCCGGAGGCGCCGTGTTGCTTAAATGGCTCCACGGGCGCCAGCATCAGTTTGCCGCCCGCGGCCCCCGTCATGGTGCTGAAGCGCTTCCCGCTGATGGCGGAAGCAGGCACCGGCTGGCCGTGCATCTCCTTCAGTTTGGGTTTCCAGTCGAAGATGTCCACATGGGTGGGGCCTCCGTTCATGAAGAGATAAATGACGCGCTTTGCTTTGGGCGCGAAGCCGGGGAATCCGCTCACCGCTGGAGGCAGGGCTGCCTGCAGGCCATCGCGGCCCAGCAGATGCGCCAGCGCCGCGGTGCCGATGCCCGTGGCGGTGCGTCCGAAAAATTCGCGCCTGGTGAGATGAAGTCTGGCCTGGTCTGCGGGATGCATTGCTTACTCAAGGTTTAGGGTTTCGTCCATGTTCAGAACGGTCAGGGCGGTCATCGCCCATGCGGCCAGTTCCGGGGTGCGCTCGGGCGCAGGCGGGACCGCCTCGCCCTCGCCGAGAAACTTGACGGCGCGATCCGGACTGGCCGCGAAGCGCTGCCGGTGGCGTTCCATGCCGGCCAGAAGGACGGCGGATTCCTCCGCGCGGGCGGGACGGCCCAGCACCCGGAGCATCATGGCGTCCACCCGCGCGGCGGCGTCCGGCTTGTCTGCGGTCATCAGCGCCAGTGCCCGTGCCGCCTCGATGTAGGTAATATCATTTGCCGTGGCCAGGGCTTGCAGTGGCGTATTTGTGCGCAGCGGCTTCACCGAGCAAACGAGGCGAGAACCGGTGTCGAAGAACATAGTGGGCCCGACGATGCGCCGCCAGAAGGTGTAGAGACTGCGGCGGTGGAGGTCATCCCCTTTGCTGCGGGCATACTTCTTCTTTCCGAAGGTGGTTTCCTCCCAGACGCCGTCCGGCTGCCACGGATTAACCGGACCGCCGCCGTCCATGGGCCGGAGCAGGCCGCTGGCCGCCAGCGCCTGATCGCGGATCATCCAGGACGGCAGGCGGAAACGCGGCCCGCGGGCCAGCAGCTTGTTGAATGGATCCCGCTCCAGCAGCGCCGGTGTCACGCGTGAACTCTGCTTCCACGTGCGGCTGGTCAGGATAAGCCGCAACGTCCGCTTCACATCCCAGCCCGAGTCCCGAAACTCCGCCGCCAGCCAGTCGAGCAATTCGGGATGGACGGGGAACTCCGACTGCACGCCGAAGTCCTCCGGTGACTTCACGGGACCGGCTCCGAAAAGCATCTGCCAAAAGCGGTTCACCGTGACCCGTGCCGTGAGTGGGTTCCCGGGGGAAACGATCCACTGCGCGAGACCGAGCCGGTTACGGGGAGCCTCCGGCGGCAGCGTCGCAAGGAAACCGGGCAGCGCGGCGGAAACTTCCTCCCCCGGCTTATTATAGAGCCCCAGATTGAGGATGAACGTCGTCCGGGGCTTGTCGCGGTCCTGCATGATCATCACCTTTGGTCCGGCCTCGCCAATTTCCTTCCGGCGTTTCTCCAGTTCCGTGATTTCATTCCGCAGCGGTGTCAGGGCGGGATCAACTTTCTCCCACGCCGCCGCCACGGCCTTCAGTTGATCCTCTGTCCGCTGGGCATTCGCGTTGCGAAGTGCGGTGAGCAGTGCCGGATCGGTCGGGACAAGCCGCGGACTGGCGGATCGCGTCAGGCTGAGCCGGAAGTGGCCGAGATGGTGGCGCTTTTGTTCTGATTCATGCTTGAGCCGGATGGTCAGTTTGGTATCCGGCGTGGTTTCCAGCGGAGTGTTGAAACGCAGGACGGCGGCGTGGTCGCGGTCCAGGGCGTTTCCTTCAGCCACGGCCCAGCCGGTGGCGGGTGCATGGTCCGCGACTCCGGCCAGTTTCAGCGTTCCCTGCTCACTAGTTGCCGCCACCGCGGTCATCGGCAGAGATTGACCATTTAGCTCCACCCGGAGAGTTGTCAGGAGGAAATTGCCGCTCCCCGATCTCGCCAGTTTGCCGTTGGTCATGGTGGGATGCCGCAGCGCATCCACCCGCAGACCGGTCCAGCGGCCCGCACCTGGCACTACGGTCACCTCATAATTGTCCTTGTCAGGATTTTCGCCGCTGTTGAGCAGGGAACCATCGGGCTGCACGGACAGCGTGCTGTGCTCGGCCCTGGCGTTTTGCGGACGCAGGGGCCGCCATTCGTCCACGACTGCCTCGGCGAGAAATTTCTCCTCCCACGCCGGCCTGCGCTGAGCGGACGCCGCATGCGCCGTGGTGAGAGCCTGGCGCTTTTCGGTCAGGGATCGATCCACCTTCGTGCGCCGTTCCCCCTCATCCGCGGGCGGCACCCGCAGCACGGGCGGCATCTGCCCATCCCGACCACCACCGGTCAAGGGCGTCTGATTGAAAAACGCCGTCAGGCTGTAGTAGTCGCGATTCGTCAGCGGATCGAATTTGTGATCGTGGCAGCGGCAGCAATTCAAGGTCAGGCCCAGCCAGACCGTGCCCATGGTCTCCGTCATATCGAAGACATAGTCCACGCGGTTTTCCTCCGGGATGCGGCCGCCCTCGCCGTTGATCGGATGGTTCCGGAGAAACGCCGTGGCGAGTTTCTGTTCGTCCGTGGCGTTCGGGAGCAGATCGCCCGCGAGTTGCCAGACGGTGAACTCGTCCCACGGCAGGTTGCGGTTGAAGGCCTTCACCACCCAGTCGCGCCACGGCCACATCGTGCGTTCATCGTCGCCCTGGTAGCCGTTCGAGTCCGCGTAGCGGGACGCCTCCATCCAGTCCCATGCCATCCGTTCGCCATAGGCCCGTGAGGCCAGCAGCCGGTCCACCTGTTTTTCCCAGGCCTGCGGAGATGTATCCGCCAGCCACGCGGCCATCTCCTCAGGAGGCGGGGACAGACCAGTGAGCGTCAAGGTGGCCCGGCGCAGCAGCGTGCGGGCATCCGCCTCCGGCGAAAACTTCAGTCCCTCGCGCGCCAGAATCGCGGCGACAAAGGCATCCACCGGGTTTCCCGCCGGCGTCACCGCAGGGCGCTTCAGCGGTGCGAAGGCCCAGTGTTTGCCCCACACCACGCCTTCGTCCACCCAGCGTTTGAGGAGCGCGATTTGCGCAGGAGTGAGCTTGCGCTTCGAATCAGGCGGCGGCATCTGGTCATCGGCGTCGGTGGTGGTGATGCGCTTGACGAGTTCGCTTTGCGCACTTTTTCCGGGAATCACCACGGGATCTTTCAGTCGGAGCGCGCCTTCCCTGGTGTCCAGGCGCAGTTTGGCTTTGCGGGCTTTCTCGTCCGGTCCGTGGCAGTGGAAACAATTATCCGAGAGAATCGGCAGGATGTCGCGACCGAAGTCCACCGGCGCCGGCGCGGCTCGCAAGAGAGCAGGTGCCGCGATCATCATCGCCAGGATGGTTCTACAATTTTTCGCCATACGTGCTGTGTAACCGAATACTGAAAGGCCAGCTTCAACGGACGAGACTATTTCATCAACTGATCGACCTTTACCTTGATCGCGTTCGCGAATATTTCGTAGCCCTTTTCGTTCGGGTGCAAATGGTCTGGCATGACAGACCGCAGTTACGTGCCTGGAGCGAGGAACGCCGGACCAATGTCCAGATAATGCACCGTGGCACCGTCCGCGAGCTTCGCAATCATTTCGTTGGCGGTGTCATTTTGCTGACGCTGCTTGTCCTTGTTGTCCGAGCCGCGCGGCAAGATGCCGAGGGCAAGCATTTTGGTGCCGGGCAACTTCTTCTTCAGTTGGTCCACAATGGCCTTCACACCGTCCTCGGTCTGCTCTGGAGTGCAGTGGTAAACCGCTCCATCGAGTTCCTGCTGCGGGCGGCCCTCGTGGCCCGTGTAGTTGGTGCCGATCAGGAGCACGACGAGTTTCGGACGGAGCCCGTCGAAATTGCCATGCGCGAGGCGCCAAAGGACATGCTCGGTGCGGTCGCCGTTGATGCCGAAGTTCGCGGCTTTCAATGGAGCCCAATATTTCTCCCAAACGGCCTTGCCCGCCCGGTCCCAGCCCTGGGTGATCGAATCGCCGAGAAAGACAAGCTGGGCCTCGCCCTGCTTTGAAATTTCGTTGAACGACTCATGGCGCTTCTCGTAGCCGGGATGCGGCACGGGCGAGATGGCGTAGTTTTTCGGCGCTTGCGCGAAACCGAGCGAGACCAGGCTGAGCACGGCCAAAACGGCGGTGGTCTTGATTAGGTTCATAATTGGATCGGGCAGACCTTGGGATGATGGACGGTCACGCGATGATCTGCTTGAGCACCTCGCCGCCGATGTCGGTGAGTCGGCGGATGCGGCCGGCGGACTGATAGGTCAGGTTCTCATCGTCGAGGCCCAGGAGATTCAGGAGGGTGGCGTGCACGTCGCGGATGTGGATTTGTTCGTCGGCTGCCCGCAGGCTGAACTCATCCGTCGCGCCGACGGTCGCGCCGCCTTTCACGTCGCCGCCCGCCATCCACATGCAGAGGGCGTAGCCATTGTGATCGCGGCCGACCTTGTCGCTGAGGCCGCCATTCACAAACGGCGTGCGTCCCATTTCGGACGCCCAGACGACGAGAGTTTCTTCGAGCAACCCGCGCTGCTTGAGATCGGTCAAGAGTCCGGCCACCGGCAAATCAACTTCGCCGCAATGTTTGATCATGCCGCTCTTCACGTTGCTGTGATCGTCCCAGCTGTGGGCGCCGATCTGCACTCCATGCAGGAGGAGGGTGTGGCGGACGCCGCGCTCGACGAGGCGACGGGCGAGCAGACATTGCCGACCGAAGCCGGCGGTCTTCGGATTGTCGAGACCGTAAAGGGATTTGGTTTGCTCCGTTTCGCCGGAGAGATCGACGATTTCCGGAGCGGCGGTCTGCATGCGGAAGGCCAGTTCGTAGGCGCTGATGCGGGCCTCGAGTTCGCCCGGGTTGGCACTTTCGCCAAGATGCCGGCGGTTGAGCCAGGCGAGGGCGTCGAATTCCTGCCGCTGTTGCGCGACGGTGACACCTGACGGCCGGGCGAGGTCGATGATCGGCGTGCCCTTTGGACGGAGAAATGTGCCCTGATAGGCGGCGGGAAGGTAGCCGTTGCTCCAGACCGACGCGCCGTTGGTGGGCGCTCCGCGTGGGTCCTGAATGACCACGTAGCCGGGCATGTTCTGGTTCGCACTGCCCAGTCCGTATTGCACCCACGAACCGACCGAGGGGCTGCCGGGAAACTGGCTGCCGGTGGTCACATGGAGCGTGGCCGGGCCGTGGTTCTGGTTGTCCACTTCGATACCGTGAATGAACGCGAGGTCATCCACACGCTGGGCGAGATGGGGAAACAACTCGGAGAGCCACCGGCCGGACTGGCCGTGCTGGTTAAACTTGAACGGGCTGCCGACGCAGACGTGCGGAAACGTCAGGCGGCCCTGAAGTTCGCCGGAGGCGATCTTGGGCACGCGCGGAATCGGTTTGCCGTGGTATTCGTTCAGCTTCGGCTTGTACTCGAACGAATCCATCTGGCTGACGCCGCCGCCCATGAACAGCATGATGCAGTTCTTCGCCTTGCGCCGAAGACGAGGTACCCGGACGGCGAGCGGATCAACCGGCGCCGCGCCGAACGCCTCACGCGCCAGGAGGCCCGTCAGCGCAAGCCCACCGAAGCCGTTGAACATGCGGCCGAGAAATTCCCGCCGGGTCGGGCCAAATTGGCGGGGGAGGTGTCCGTTGGAAAAATATTTATTCGGCATGGATAAATTCGTTCGTGTTGAGCAGCACGCGGCAAAGGCCCTCGAGACCTTCGTTTGCCGCCGCGATCGGTTGCATCCGCTCCAATTCGTCAGGCGAAGGCTCTCGCCCCAAGGCGATGCGGAAGCCCAGTGTGATCTGGTCTTTCACCGACTCGCCCGCCTCCTTGCGGACCCGGGTGGCAAAGTGCCGGGCTTCTTCGCTGGCAAAGCGGCCGTTATACATCGTCAACGCCTGCAGCGGCGTGATCGACGGCTGCCGGCGGTCACGCGTGACATCGCAGACCACCGAGTCAAACGTCTGCATGAAGGGCATGCTCAGGGTGCGCTGCTGATAAATGTAGATGCTGCGCTTGCGTCCTTCGGGGCCGTTTTGCGCAGCCCACTTGCTATTATCGTATTTGACCTCCTCGGCCAGACCCTCGGGCAGCGGCGGGAAAATCGGCAGGCCGAATTGTTCCGGGTTCAATCGTCCGCTCACCGCGAGCACGGCGTCGCGCACCGCCTCGGCTTCCAGGCGCCGCGGGCGGAAACGCCAGAGGAGCGTGCCATCAGGATCAGCCGCCTCCGCCTTGGGGTCATGATGCCGGGACGACTGGCGATAGGTCGCGGAGTTGACCATCAGCCGGTGCATGGCCTTGAGGCTCCATTTCGAGTCCACAAAGTGTCGGGCCATCCAGTCGAGCAACTCGGGATGCGAGGCCCCGCCGCTGAGTTTTCCAAAATCGCTGGGCGTGGCCACGATGCCGCGCCCGAAATGCCAGTCCCACATCCGATTGACCATCACCCGCGCTGTCATCGGGTTCTGGCCGCTGGCAATCCACTTGGCGAGCGTCAGCCGGCGGCTTCGGGTCGGCCACCGCTTGAACGGATCCAGGCGGATTTTCGCCGGCTCCTGATGGCCGGCGATGCAACTGGGAAATCCGGCTTCGACAATTTCGCCGGGCCGGTCCCACTCGCCGCGAATCAGCACCCGCGTTTCCGGCACGCCCGGTTCGTAGGGCGGACCGAACGAATGACGCAGTGACATGGCCACAGGTTGCAGGCGCTTGAGATCTTGCTCCAGATTGCGGATGCGAGTTTTTGCCTCCGCTTTCTTGTCCGCCTCGGCTCGCGCCTGCTTCAATTCTGCGTTGCGTTGTTCAGTGAGCTTTGCCGCCCACTCCTTTTCGTCCTTGCGATAAAAGGCCGCCGGCAGCGCACCGCCGAGTTGAAAGATGTCGCCCTGAACCGGTGGCGGAATCTGGATCGTCGAAAAGAAGGCCTTCATCCGATAGAAGTCTTTTGTCGGAATGCGGTCGTATTTGTGGTTGTGACATTGCGCACACCCGACCGTGAGGCCGAGAAAGACCGAACTGACGGTCGAGGTCATTTCACTCAGCATTTCGTGGCGGGTGGCGTCGCCACGCGGTTCAGTGAACGGAGCAAGACGAAGAAAGGTCAGGGCCACCAACTGCTCGGGCTTGGCCTGAACCAGTTCGCCCGCCCCCATGATCTCTTCCGTTTCATCGCCCGCAATCTGGTCGATCACAAACTTGTCGTACGGCTTGTCCTGATTGAAGGCGTCAATGACATAGTCCCGGTAGCGCCAGACGTTCGGCATTTCCGGATCGCCCTCGTAGCCGGCGGTGTCGGCGTAGCGGGCGAGATCGAGCCAGAAACGGGCCCAGCGTTCGCCATGGCGTGAGTCGGCCAGCAGCTTGTCGACTAGCTTCTCATAGGCCTTGGGATCGGTGTTATTCACAAAGGCGTCCACTTCGTCCGGCGTGGGCGGCAGGCCGATCAAATCGAAGTAAAGCCTCCGGACCAGAATGCGAGGGGAAGCCTGGGGTGCGAGCGTGAGGCCCTTTTCCTCCAGTCGGGCCAGAATGAAGTTGTCGATCCCGTTGGTGACCCGGTCGGCGTGCCGGACGGCGGGAGGCTTGATCTCGGCCGGCGGGTGGAACGGCCAGTCGGCCACGGAATTTGTCAACGGCTCGGCGGCGAGGAGAGCATTTACCAACAGGCAGCTCGCCAGAAGAGCACGAACACAGGTTGCCGCCCGGAGGCTTCCGTAATAAAATTTTTTCTCGGGGATATTTATCCGGTTATCTTGCTGACCGGTGCCATCCGGGGCAATTCCATTTTTGGGCGCGGGTGGCAATGGGGCGCATCCGGCCACCGCTGGCAAATGCGAATGCCCCCTGCGGAGCGCGGCTGTCCCCAGCCGTAGCGGGTGAAAAAGTAATCGGAAGCTGAAAATAAACTGGCGCGTTGGCTCGTCATCGCAAGTGCTGCGGCTGGGGACAGCCGCGCTCCGGGTCAGATGCGCTCGTGGCAATGCCGCCGGACAGGCATTGACCATTGAAAGCGCGGAGACTGAATTTTCCAAAGTCATGAAGCGGCAATTTTTTTAGACATGCCATGCGAAGAAGCCGATGGCATCGAGTTCGGAGAGCATTTGCTTGATCTCCGCGCTGGCCGGATTGCCGTTAGGCAGGCGGGCGGGGCCGACCGGCACGCCGAGGTGTTGCATCAGAGCTTTGGCGCTGCCCAGGTAGCCACGGCGGGCGAGAATGTCCACGACCGGCTGCACCCGGGCCTGTTCCGCCTGCGCGGTGTTCAGATCCCCGCGGGCGTGGGCGGCGAGGGCGCGTTGCAGCGGACCAGAATTAAAATTGTAGGTGCTGCCCACGCCCCCCCGCGCCCCGGCCTGAAGGGCCGCCAGGAATTGTTCATCCACTCCGTAGGGGAGATCGAATCGTCCGTCTTCCAAGGCCCGGGCCCGGCGATAGGTGTCGAGATCAAGGTTCGAGTATTTGATCCCCGCGAGATTCGGAATGTGCACCGAGGCGAGGGTGAGAAATTCGTCGGCTTGGAAATGCAGTCCGGTCATCGCGGGAATGTCGTAGTAATAGAAAGGGGTGCGGGGTGCGGCTTGTGCGACCTGGGCACAGCAGGCGACCAGGTCTGCCAGCGTGCGCGGTTTGAAATAGGACGGCGCAATCATCGAAATCGCCCGGGCTTTGTTTTTCTCCGCCCGCGCGGCGAGCGTGGCGGCGTCGGCCAGACAGTTCGAGCCGACATGCACGATGACGGCGAGTTCGTGGGCCGGCCCGATCTCGGCCCAACGATCATCCAATGCCAACCGCTCGGCCAGCGTCAGCGAGGAGCTTTCCCCCGTCGTGCCTCCGATGAAGACGGCGGTCATGCCGAGATGGCGCAGGTGTGACGCCTGTGGCTCGACTGCGGCCAGGTGCAGCGATCCATCCGCATGGAAGGGCGTATGAGTGGCGGGGCAGAGTCCGGTGATGTTGCAGGAGGGCATGATTAGCGGTCGGCCGTGGCCGGGTTGGGACGGATGGCGATGACGAGTCCGACGGAGAGTAGGGCGATGGCGGCAAAGACTCCGAAGATGAGATTCAGGGGGACGTGCTGATCGCGCAGCGCGCCAAAAATCCAGTCGGCAAAACCGCCGCAACTGATGCTGACGAGATTCATCACGCCATAGCCCGTCGCCCGGTGTTCCGGTCCGATGATCTGGCAGAGAATGGGCATGTTGTTGCAGTCGAAGAAACCCCAACCCAGGCCAAAGAGCATCAGAAAAATGACGGCCACGAAAAGGGTGCCGGCGTTCCCGACGCCAAAAAGTGCCGGCAGCAGGAGCGCAGTCCCGATGGCGCTGATGAAAATCCGGCCCCGGAGATGGCGCCGTCCCCATCGGTCCGCAAGCCATCCACCGAGCACCACGCCGAACAGGGAGGCGATCTGGACGTAGAGCACGGCCGAGACCCCGGCTTGGCCCTGGCCGAGACCGAACTGCTCGCGCAAGATGTCGGGCATCCAATCGCGGACCACCCAGGCGGCCATCGCCGGCAAGGTGAAGTAAAGCACCATCAGGAGAAAGTTACGGTTGCCGAGCAGGGCCGAGGCCGTGGCCAGCGCGGACGGCTTGCGCGGTGCGCCGACGGCGGCGACGGGATTGCGCACCAAGAGGAACAAAGGCACGGCATACAACATGCCGACCAACCCAGCCCACGAGAACGCGCCGCGCCATCCGATCGCCGGACTGTCGGCGGCATAGCCCGCGAATCCGCCGATGATAACGCCAAGATAAATGCCCATCTGGTGCAACCCTACGGCGCGTGAGCGGGTCGGCCCGGCATGAAAGTCCGCAATCAGTGCCAACGCGGCCGGGATGTAGAAGGCCTCGCTGATGCCCATGACCGCGCGCGAAACCAGGAGTTGTTCGTAGCTCTGGACCTGGCCGGTGCACCACGTCACCGCCGACCAGACGAACAGGCTGAAACAGATGACATGCCGCCGGCTCACCCGGTCGGCTAGGTATCCACCGATGGGGCTGCACACCGCGTAAACCCACTTGAAGGAACCGAGGACAAGTCCCCAGTTGGCCTTCGTGCCAATGTCCGGGAGATCGGACATCATGGATGGCTTCATGGCGGCCAGCATCTGACGGTCGAGATAATTGAGCAGCGCCACGGGCATGAGCAGGAACACGATAAACCAGGCCGTGCGGGCGGCGGTGAAAGGCGTGTTCATCGGAAGCGGGCCGGGATGACCCAGCGGGTGACTTTGGCCGTGCGTGAACCCGGGCGGTCC
>CANMZY010000067.1:0-11564 GCA_947502425.1 Verrucomicrobiales bacterium | reverse complement strand
CCCGCCGAAATACTGCCGCAGCCAGGGCGAACTCCGCCGCAGTCTCGCCGCCCTAGTGCAGGAGCCATTCGAGAACCTGCTCGTCGCCCACGGCCGGCCGATCCTGGGCGGCGCCTCGGATAAAATCACGAAATTGCTGTGAGCTGATCCGCGTTGCGGCTTGAACTTTCCCCGACCTCCCCTAGCCTCGCCCCATGTCGAAATCGTCCGGCAAACAAAAGAAAGCCATCCTGCTCGGCATCGGCCTGGACTCCGACGGGCACCAGCGCGTCACCACCGGGCCAAACTTCGCCCTCGTCGGCGGCACCGCCGAGACGCACGAGGCGATGACCGAAAAGACGATCAAGATCAACGAGAAGCTCAAAGGCAAACCGCTCCACGAAGTCAGCCGCGAGGAGTTCGACGACATCGCGCGCTCCGTCGGCCTGCAGAAACACGAGCCGGGGAAAAATTGAGGTCACGCCCGTTTTCGATCCGGCGACAATTTTGGTGGGGCGAGGCTCCGCCGAGCCGTGATCGGGTCGGGCAGCTGCGGGCGGACGGAAACGCACGAGGCAGTCACGGCTCGGCGGAGCCTCGTCCCACCCGGCGTCGCCCACCTCGCTTGACGCTCACAGCGGCGGTTGTTAGCGTCACTGCGGAGTTCCGGCGCACGGACCTCATTCATGACAGACTACGATCCATATTTGTTCCTGGTCGTCCTCCTCGGCCTGGCCGTGCTCTTCCCGCTCACCCCCCTGGTCCTGGCCTGGTTGTGGGCGAAGAAATTTTCCCCGCCCAAGCCCGGCGCGGACAAGAACGCCATCTACGAATGCGGCCTCGAATCCAAGGACGACGCGCGCATCCAGTTCAAGTCCCAGTATTATCTCTACGGGATCATCTTTCTGATTTTCGACGTGGAGGTGGTTTTTCTGCTGCCCTTCGCCGTGGCCTTCACCGGTCTGCCCGTCGGCGCGTTCCTAGCGATGCTGGTGTTTGTTTTCCTGCTCGCCGAAGGCCTGGCCTGGGCCTGGATGAAAGGCGTGCTGACGTGGAAGTAAACCCCGAATTCCGCATGACGAAGCACGAACGGCGAAACCCGAAACGGTGGGGCGAGACTCCGTCGAGCCATTTTCGGCATTGGACATTTTTCTGATGGACGAAGGACTAAAAAGCGAACTCAGCAAACAGGGCATCTTCACCATCAAGCTGGAGGAGCTTTACAACTGGGGTCGGAAGAACTCCGTCTGGCCGCTGCAATTCGGCCTCGCCTGCTGCGCCATTGAAATGATCGCCACCTCGATGGCCCGCTACGACCTCGCCCGTTTCGGCGCGGAAGTGTTTCGTCCGTCACCGCGCCAGGCCGACCTGATGATCGTCGCCGGCACCGTGACCAAGAAAATGGCCCCGCAAGTCGTGCGTCTTTACAATCAAATGCCGGAGCCGAAATACGTCATCGCCATGGGCGCGTGCGCGATCAGCGGCGGGCCGTTCAAGCAGGGCTACAACGTGCTCAAGGGCATCGACCGTTACCTCCCCGTCGATGTCCACATCCCCGGCTGTCCGCCGCGACCGGAGGCGCTCATTCACGCCTTCATGACGCTGCAACGGAAAATCGACGAACAAAAACTCACCGGCCCGGACCGTCCGCGCCATCTCGTGGCCGGTGCGCCCAGTGAATTTCCCATCCCGCAGTTCGGCGAACACGACCTGGTGCCGCCGAGCAATCCGCTGGTGTGGCAGCCGCCGGCGGCGAAAACGGCGTGAGGAGTATCACACGTTTGATATTATGAGCATTAGAGATTTAGTCGGATTTGGTTTTGGTCTTGTGGCCTTGGGACTGTGCTTTGTTCTCATGGATTACTTGCTCATCCGACTCATGGTGCGAGCGGGAGCGAGCGAACCGGAAACTTGGAAGCTCGCCGCGGATTTGCCGCCGGACGCCAGCGGCGAAGTAGTGCGCAGTTACAAAGTTTGCAGAGCTGTGATGACGCATCGTTTCAGACGTGGTGGCATCATTACCGTTTTAGTCGGGCTGGCAGTTTTGATTTGCTCTGGTTTATGGTAGGTTTTCAAATAGTCAGCACATGGAAACACTCGAAGAAATCAAAGCCCGCCTTGAAGCCGCCGTGCCCGGCGTGAAACTCGTAATCATTCCGAACGACAGCCCGTCCGGACAGCGTTCGTTGCTCGTGGACGCCGCGCACGCGTTCGCTGTCGCCCAGTTTCTCCGCGACGACCCGCAACTCCGCCTCGACTATTGCTCCAACGTCACCGGCGTCGATTGGCCCGACCGCGTTGTGAAGACCAAGGTGAAGAGGCTCGTGGACGGCGTGGAAAAGGACGTGGAGGAAGCGACGCAAATCTCCGGCTGTCTCGAAGCCGTCTATCACCTTTATTCGATGGCGTTGAAGCACGGGCCGGTCATCCTCCGCCAGCGCACGGCGGATCGCACGGACAAAAATCACGTCGCCTCGCTCACGCCCGTCTGGCGCGGCGGCGAGTTTCAGGAGCGCGAAATTTTCGACCTTTACGGCATCGTCTTCGACGGCCACCCCGATTTGCGCCGCATTCTCATGTGGGACAATTTTAAGGATCATCCGATGCGCAAAGATTACGTCGAGCCGGACGACTATGAATATGAGCCGACGCCGCACGACGAAGTTTTGGAAAGGGCGAAGCAGCATCAGGCCGAAGTGCGGCCATGAGCCGCGCGTCCGGATTGGAACGCCGTTTTCTTGGCCGTTCCCTGGCACCAGACCGGCGTCTCCCTCGGCCTGATGCCGTTTCCAGATGCGCTTGCTGTGGCGGTAGCCCGCGTCCATCAACTCGCATGCCTGCATCAGCGTCAGCTTCTGCTCCGTGACGCCCACCATCACGGTCATTCGTTCCCGTTCTTTCCGTTCATTGTTAATGTCTCCATGTGGTGGCCGGGTTACTATCGCCCCCCAAAGGGGACATTCTCATGGAGTTCCGACATGCCTTGCGGACATTCCTTGCAGAAATCATTGGCAATGCGCCCCGGTTTTTGCATAGTCCATACTGAATCCTATGAGAAAAACCAACTCGCGCCTCCGGACTCTATTCACCCTCGCCCTTTTTTTTACCGCCCATTCCCTGTTCGCCGGGGAGTCGGACATCAAGATTCCGGACTTGAACAAGGTCGTTTTCACCCTGCCGGGCGGGACGAGCGTCATCTCCGGGATGGCATTGATGTACGCAGGGCTGGTCATCTGCCTGATCGGTTGCGCGTTCGGCCTCTGGCAGTATCAGCAGACGAACAGCCTCCCGGTGCATGAGAAAATGCGCGCCGTCTCGAACATTATCTGGGAGACGTGCAAGACGTATCTCTTCCAGCAGGGGAAATTCCTCGTCATCCTCTGGGCGCTGATCGCGGCCTGCATGGTTTACTATTTCGCCGGGCTGCAACATACGCCGTTCGGCAGCGTGGTGGTCATCCTGCTCTGCTCCATTCTCGGTATCCTCGGCTCCTATGGCGTGGCGTGGTTCGGCATCCGCATCAACACCCAGGCCAACTCGCGCACCGCCTTCTCCGCGCTGCGCGGCAACCCGCTGGCCACGCTTTTCATCCCGCTCCGTTCCGGCATGAGCGTCGGGCTGCTCCTGGTGAGCGTGGAGCTGTTCTTCATGATCTGCATCCTGTGTTTTCTGCCGCCCGACCTGGTCGGCCCGTGCTTCATCGGCTTTGCCATCGGCGAATCGCTCGGCGCCAGCGTGCTGCGGATTTGCGGCGGCATCTTTACGAAGATCGCGGACATCGGCGCGGACCTGATGAAGATCGTCTTCAACCTGCCCGAAGATGATCCGAAGAATCCCGGCGTCATCGCCGACTGCACGGGCGACAACGCGGGCGACAGCGTGGGGCCGACGGCGGACGGTTTTGAAACCTACGGCGTGACCGGCGTGGCCTTGATCGCGTTTCTGGCGCTGGCGCTGGTGACCAAGCCGGAAATCTGCGGGCAGTTGATCATCTGGCTGTTCGTCATGCGGATGCTGATGGTGCTGACTTCGCTGTTCTCGTATCTGGTCAATGAGAAGATCAGCCAACTCCGCTACGGCGCGCAGAAGGATTTCGACCTGGAGGCGCCGCTGACGCATCTGGTCTGGATCACCTCGCTGGTGTCCATCGCCGTCACGTTCGCCGCGAGCTACGTGCTGCTGACCGGTTTCAACGCCTACTCCGGCCTCTGGTGGGTGCTCTCGGCGATCATCAGTTGCGGTACGCTGGCCGGCGCGCTCATCCCGGAGTTCACGAAGGCTTTCACCAGCACCAACTCGCGCCACGTCAAGGAAGTGGTCAACGCCTCGAAGCAGGGCGGGGCGTCGCTGAACATCCTGTCTGGTTTCGTGGCCGGTAACTTTTCCGCGTTCTGGCAGGGGCTGGTTATCCTCGCGCTGATGCTGCTCAGCTACAAATTTTCTCAGCACGCCTCGGTGGCCACGCTCATGCAGAGCGTCGGCGGACTGCCGTCGGAGAGCGGATTCGCCGGGCCGATCTTCGCGTTCGGCTTGGTCGCGTTTGGTTTTCTCGGCATGGGCCCGGTGACCATCGCGGTGGACAGCTTCGGCCCGGTCACGGACAACGCGCAGTCGGTCTATGAACTGAGCCAGATCGAGGCCGCACCGGGCATCAAGGCGGAGATCAAGCGCGACTTCGGCTTCGATCCCGACTTCGCAAATGCCAAGCACCAGCTCGAAAAGGGCGACGGCGCGGGCAACACTTTCAAAGCCACCGCCAAGCCGGTCTTAATCGGCACGGCCGTGGTTGGCGCGACGACGATGATTTTCGGCATCATTATGCTTTTGAAAAGCATGCCCCAATACGGCAACGTCATCGAGAAACTCAGCTTGGTGCAGCCCGAAGTGCTGCTCGGCCTGCTCATGGGCGGGTCGGTCATCTATTGGTTCACCGGCGCGTCCACCCAGGCGGTCGTGACCGGCGCCTATCGCGCGGTCGTCTTCATCAAGGAAAACATCAAGCTCGACAGCACCGCCGCCTCGATCAGCGACAGCAAGGAGGTCGTGAAGATCTGCACCGTCTATGCGCAGAAAGGGATGATCAACATCTTCATCGTCATCTTCTGCTTTGCCCTGGCGCTGCCGCTCTTCGATCCGTTTTTCTTCATCGGCTACCTCGTTGCTATCGCGTTCTTCGGATTGTTTCAGGCCATCTTCATGGCCAATGCCGGCGGCGCGTGGGACAACGCCAAGAAGATCGTCGAGGTGGACCTGCGCCAGAAGAACACCCCGCTCCACGCCGCCAGCGTCGTCGGCGACACGGTGGGCGATCCCTTCAAGGACACTTCCAGCGTGTCGCTCAATCCGGTCATCAAGTTCACCACGCTCTTCGGCCTGCTGGCCGTGGAGATCGCCGTGCAGATGAAGAACCAGACCCTGAAGAACTGCATCGGCGGGTTCTTCTTCATGGTCGCGCTCGTCTTCGTTTACCGCTCCTTCTACAGTATGCGGATTCCAGAAGATGCGAAGAATTGAGGTCTGGGCCACGGTCGGGCCGGGTGGGGCACATCTTGATAGTATCACCGTGGGGCAGGCTTCCAGCCAGAAGGTTCGGGCGGCATCCCAGCCGCCGGGTGTGATTAAAAGCGGGTGAGGGCAGTTTCCTTGCGGAGCGCCGGTCTGTGCCCCGCCTAAGCCGGTCACAGACCGGCGCTCCGCCTGTGCCTCACCCGGATTTAATCAAACCCCCTGCTGCCCGTTCGTTCGAGAGTCTGTTCCCTGCTGCCCTTTGGAACGCGGGGCAGGGATGCCCCGCGAACCGTCAGGCTGGAAGCCGGACCCACGGTGGCGGACGTCCAACCGTTCACGGTGGCACCTCCCAGATGCCCCCGCCGAGTGGCTTCGGGCACTTTCGCTTTTGCCTTTTGCCAGCGGCCCTCCTAACGTCGCCGCCATGCAACTCAAGCTCGTGAGCCTGCTCGGTCTGGTGGTGATGATCGCGCTCGCGTGGGGACTTTCGCTCAACCGGAAAAAGTTTCCCTGGCGCACCGTCCTCTGGGGGCTGGCGCTCCAGTTCGCTTTCGCGGTCTTCATCCTGCACACGAAGCTGGGGCAAAAAGTTTTCTCGTTTGCCCAGCAGGCCGTCGCCAAGCTGAATGACTTCGCCAACGAGGGCGCGGCTATGGTCTTCGGCCCGTTGTCGAACGGCCTGCTGCTCTCGGAAAAATTCGGCCCCGCTAACGGCTTCATCTTCGCCGTCACCGTGTCGGCCACCATCATCGTCATCTCCTCGCTCTCCACGCTGTTTTATCACTGGGGAATTTTGCAGCGCGTCGTGCACGGCCTGGCGTGGGTGATGCGCAAGGCGATGGGCACGAGCGGCAGTGAAAGCCTCGCCGCCGCCGCCAATATATTTCTGGGCCAGACCGAGGCGGCGCTCGTCATCAAGCCTTACATTCCGCGTATGACCGAGAGCGAACTCATGGCCTTGATGACCGCCGGCATGGCCACCATCGCCACCGGCGTGATGGCGGTCTATGGCTCGGCGAGCTTTGGCATCGACGCCGGGCATCTCCTCGTGGCGTCGGTGCTGGGCGCGCCGGCGGCCTTGATGATTTCCAAGATCATGGTTCCCGAAACGAGGGAGAGCGAGACCACCGCGACGCACTCCGCCTCCGTCGCGAGCGATTCCACCAACAGCATTGACGCGCTGTGCCGGGGCGCGAGCGAGGGCGTGGCGCTCGCGATCAACGTGCTGGGCATGTTGATCGCGTTTGTGGCCGTCGTGGCGCTGGCGAACTTTCTCATCGGCTGGGGGCAGCGCCAGTGCGGCGTGCTCGAACCGGTGACGTTGCAGAACATCTTGGGCTGGTTGAACTGGCCGTTCGCCTGGCTGATGGGCGTGCCGGTCAAGGACTGCGGCGTGGTCGGCCAGGCGCTGGGCGAGCGGATCGTGCTCAATGAGTTCGTCGGCTATCTGGGTCTGGCGAAACAACAGGCTGCGCTTGACCCGCGGAGTTTCACCCTCGCGACCTATGCACTTTGCGGGTTCGCCAATTTCGCGAGCATCGCCATTCAGATCGGCGGCATCGGCCTGCTCGCGCCGACCCGCCGTGCCGACCTCGCGCGGCTCGGCCTGCGCTCGATGATCGCCGGGCTGCTGGCCTGCTACTTGATGGCGACGATCGTGGGAATTTTGACGTGAGCAGGAATTTGCGCTTTTGAAATGGTGCGTTTTCTGCCAAGCTGGCTGGGTTCTCCATGAACAACCGGGTCAAACTAATTTTATACATCGTGTTCCTGACGGGCGCGTGCGTGTGCGGCTGGAAATTTTATCAGACCTACACCGCCGCCTCGGCGCGCGCGGCGGCGGAAAAGCTCGATCCGCCCGCGGTTGCAGAAACCAACGCCCCGCCGGTCACCGGAACCAACGCCGTCCCCGACCCGGCGGAGACTGATCCCGCCACCAACACCGCCGCCCTCACCAACGCGTCGCCCGCCCAGCCCGCCAAACCGGTGGACACGGGGCGGCATTACGGACGGATGATGAGCTGCGGCGCGATGGCGTTCGCCTGCGTTGTCGGGCTGGCCATGCTCCTGGCGCATGACGTCTCCCGGATCACGGCCAACCGGGTCGAGGATTTTCTCTTCAACGACGACGGGGCACCGATGGTCCGGCCCGAGTATGACGAGGCCGAGGAGGTCTGGACCGACGGCCGCCATCTGGAGGCGATCCAGTTAATGCGGGACTATCTCAAAAAGAATCCATCGGAAATCTACGTCGCGCTCCGCATCGCGGAAATTTACGAGAAGGATTTGCTGAACCCGCTGGCGGCGGCGCTCGAATACGAGGAGGTGCTGAAGAAAAAACTCCCGCCGGATCGCTGGGCGTGGTCGGCCATTCATCTGGCCAACTTGTATTCAGGCAGGCTCAACAAGATCGACCAGGCGGTCGCGCTCCTGCGGCGCATCGTGACCGAGCAGGCCAGGACACCGGCGGCGGAAAAGGCCCGGCTGCGGCTGGCGCAGCTTGACGCCGGCACGGATCCGGATCCGGAGCCGGTCGTGGCCGAGGAGCCGCCGCCCGCCCCGCCCGAGCCGGTCCGGCCCGCCTCAAAACTTCCACCCGGCTTTCGCCTGCGCGATTAGGCTGCGCTCCGGTTGAAATGATGGCTCCGCCGCTCTTTCCACTTTTTTTCACCGCGGCGCTGTGTTTGAGTCGGGCGTTATTTCATGAAAAAATCGTTCACCACCACCGGGATCGTTCTCCTCGTCCTGTTCACGCTCGCTCCGCGCGGCGCGCCCGCCGCCGGGCCGGAAGCCTCCGACTACCGAAAATACGCGCCGAGCCGCGGGATGGACATTCTTCACTTCGCCCTTGACGTCACGCCGGATTTCAAACAGCGCACGGTCTCCGGCAGCGCCACGCTGAAGTTCAAGCCCATCGCCCAGCCCCTCGCGGAACTGCGGTTGGACGGCATCGACCTCGAGGTCTCCGCCGTGACCTCCTCCGAAAAAATCCTCGGCCACCAAACCACGGCGGAGAAAATCATCATCACCTTTGATCCGCCCGTGCCCGTCGGCCGGACTTCCAGTGTCACCATCACCTACCGCGCGCAGCCGGTGAAGGGGCTTTACTTCCGCACGCCGGAGCTGGGCTACGCGGCGGGCGATGCTCATATCTGGACGCAGGGCGAGGCCATCGAGGCCCGCCACTGGTATCCGTGCTATGACGCGCCAAACGCGAAGTTCACCTCCGAGGTCACCTGCCGGGTGCCGGAAGGAATGGTGGTGTTGTCGAACGGCAAAAAGATGTCCGAAGAAAAAGCCGGGGGCCTCGTCACCGTGCGCTGGCTGCAGGACAAGCCGCATGTGAACTATTTGATTTCGCTGGTGGCGGGCCATTTCAAAAAGATCGAGGACCGGTACCGGGACATCCCGCTCGCCTTCTGGACGCCCGCCTCGGAAATCAACGAGGCGGCCAACTCCTTTCGCGACACCAAGGACATGATGGCCTTCTTCGAGCGTGAAACCGGCGTGCCTTATCCGTGGGCGAAATATGACCAGGTCTGCGTGCAGGATTTCGGCTGGGGCGGCATGGAGAACACCACGATCACCACCCTCAACAACAACACGCTGTTCACCGCCGCCACGGAAAACATCCGCAGCAGCCAGGGCCTGGTCGCGCACGAGCTGGCCCACCAATGGTTCGGCGACTTCGTGACCTGCAAGGACTGGAGCCACATCTGGCTGAACGAGGGCTTCGCGTCATTTTACGAAACGCTCTACGACGAGCACAAGAACGGCCGCGACCAATATCTCTACCGGATGCACGAAGGGGCCAAGGGCATCGTCGCACAGGTCGGCGACACCAAGGCCATTGTCCATCGCAAGTTCAAGGAGCCGGGCGAGCAGTTCGACTACCTCGCCTACGGCAAGGGTAGTTGGGTGCTGCACATGCTCCGCCGCCAGCTTGGTGACGAACTCTTTCGCCGCTGCATCCAGACCTACCTGCAGCGCCACCAGTATGGCAGCGTGGTGACCGAGGATTTGAACGCCGTCCTCGAGGAGCTTTCCGGGCGCTCCTTCGACCAGTTTTTCGATCAATGGGTCTATCACGCGCGCCAGCCGGAGCTGGACATCGAGCAAAGCTGGGACGAGAAGACTAGGCTGGCCCGCGTCACCGTCCGCCAGACGCAGGCGATCAATGAAAATGTTTTTCTCTTCAACTTCTCGCTCACCGTCCGCTTCAAATCGAAGGCCGGCGTCGTCGAGCGCACGGTCACGGTCAAGGAGAAGGCCGAGGATTTTTACTTCGCGCTGCCGCAGGCGCCGGACGTCGTGCGCGTCGATCCGCATCTGGCCGTGCTGGCGAAAGTGAATTTCAAAGTGCCCAACACCATGCTCCGCGCCATGCTCGCCGAGCGCGACGACGTGCTGGCCCGGCTCAATGCCATCGACCAGTTGGAATCGAAGAAGGATCACGAGTCCGTGGCCCTGCTCAAGGAGGCGTTGAACGACGATCCCTTCTACGGCGTGCGGATGCGCGCGGCGTCGGCGCTGCGGGCCATCCACACCGACGAGGCGCTCGAGGCGCTGCTCGCATCGACGGGCCAGCCCGACGCGCGCGTGCGCCGGCAGGTGGTCATCGAGGTGGGCGGATTTTATCGCGAGGCGGCGTATGAACTCGCCCGGAAAACTTTGGACTCGGAAAAGAATCCCGACATCATCGCCTCCGCCCTCGGCACGCTCGGTGCGTATCCCCGGCCCGAAGTCAAAACCGCGCTGCTGAAATATCTCAACTCACAGTCGTTCCACAATCACCTGGCCGACGCCGCTATTGCGGCTATGCGCGCGCAGGATGACGCCGCGTTCATCGAACCGTTGCGCGAGACGCTCGTCCGGCGCGAGGCGGAATTTGAAAGCCGCACGTTGGCCCAGGGTCTGGGCGCGCTGGCCTGGCTGGCTCGCCGGCAGGACAACAAGGACGCCGTCCGCGAGCTGATCCTCCGCCACGCGAACCACTCGCGGAAACCGGTGCAGCTCGCCGCCCTCGCCGCGCTCGGCACGCTCGAAGACACACGCGCGCTGCCGGTGCTGGAGAAGTTCGCCGCCGCCGCCAAGGAAAGCCCGGAGCGGATCGCTGCCGAGAAATCCATCGCCGCCATCAACGCCGCCCGCAAAGCCCCGGCCGAACTGGGCGAACTGCGGAAGGAGCTGCTCGACCTGCAAAAGGACAACCGCGAGCTGCGAAAAGAATTCGACGTGCTGAAAAAAAAGCTGGAAGCGACGGCGGCGAAGACCGGGAAGCGGTGAGATAATCTGCTGAGAAAATCTGCTGGACAGCAAATTTGACCATGCTCAAGGTGCGCGCATGAATTCCAGCAATCGTCCGTTCACCCGTCTTCGGGCCGCTTCAACAGTTTTCTCTCTCTCCGCCAGAACCGTGGTCGCCATCCTCGCCAGCCTGCTGCTTTGGACTGGCGGGGATGCGGCCCAGTCGTCCGGCCCCATCCTCGCCAAGGGCGCGATCAAGCAGGTCGGAGCGGGCTCGATCACTTTCAACGACAAGCCCGACGCGACCGCCGTCGCCCTTGATGGCGCGACGGTCGTGAAGGTCAACGGCCAGGCCGCCAAGGTCTCCGACCTCAAGGCCGGCATGTCGGCGATTGCCTTCGGGGAGCAGGGGAAGCCCGCCACCGAGATTCGGGCTTATGCGCCGCGCTCGCCTTCGACCACCCCGCCGCCCAGCCAGCCTAGCGTCTATGGCAACATCGCCCAGATCGAAGGCGGCAAAATCACGATCGAGAAAAAAGGCCAGCCGTCCGTGACCGCCGCTTTTGATGGCACCACCGTCGTGAAGGTGAATGGCAAAGTGGCCACGGCGGCGGAACTCAAGGCCGGCATGATCATTATCGCCCTCGGGGCCGCGGACAAGCCCGCCACCGAGGTTCGGGCCTATGACCAGAAGGCGACCACGCCACCGCCCAGCCAGCCGGGCATTTCTGGCACCATCACCCAGGTCGGGGACGGCAAAATCACGATCCAAAGTAAAAACCAGACTTCATCCACCGCCACTTACGACAGCGCCACCATTGTGAAGGTGA
>CANMZY010000066.1:0-11707 GCA_947502425.1 Verrucomicrobiales bacterium | reverse complement strand
GGCCGAAGCAGGCCCGCTGGCTTTCCGCCCCCGAAAGCGAATGGATTCAATCGCGGTTGGACGCGGAAGCCGCGCTGGCCGGCCAGCAGAAGCATCTGAGCGTGAAAGCGGTCTTCTCCAACGGCCGCGTGTGGCTCTTCTGCCTGCTCTATCTGCTGATGAACATCGGCGGTTACGGCTACGAGATGTGGTTGCCTTCGATCATCAAGGGCTTCTCCGGGCAGAGTGACGCCGTGGTGGGATTCATCAACGCCATTCCCTACTTCGCGGCCGGGGTGGCGATGCTGCTGGTCGCGCGTTTCTCTGATCGCACCGGGGAGCGGCGGCGCGTCGTGGCGGTCGCGGCTTTCACGGCGGCGGCGGGCTTCGCGTTGAGCGCGTATGTCAAGAATCCGTATCTGGCCATGGGGGCGTTGACGCTGGCCTTCATTGGGATCAAGTCCACCATCGCGCCTTTCTGGGCGATGACGACGACCTTCCTGGGCGGCACGGCGGCGGCGGCGGGCATCGCGCTGATCAATTCGGTCGGCAACCTCGGCGGTTACATCGGGCCGCACTTGGTGGGCGTGATCAAGGACCGCACCGGCAGCCAGGTCGTCGCCCTGCTGCTGCTGGGCGCGGCGTTGTTCTGCATGGGCGTCCTGGCCCTGGCGCAGCCGGAAGCGGACAAGAAACGCTGAACCCGGGCCGGGCGATGATTTTTGCGCCGGCTCCGGGCGCATCTTTTGGCTTGTCCGCGCCGCGCTGAACCGTTTTTATCTCCGCCACATAAAATGAAAAACCTACGCATCGGACTCATCGGGTACGGCTTCATGGGCCGGACACATTCCAACGCCTACACCCAGGTCAAAAACTTTTTCGACCTCGAATACCAGCCCGTCCTCAAGGCCGTCTGCGCGCGCGATGCTGAGAAGGCGAAAGGCTTCGCCAAGAAATGGGGCTACGAATCGATCGAAACCGACTGGCGCAAGCTCGTCGAACGCGACGACATCGACGTGATCGACATCGCCGCGCCGAACAATGTCCACGCCGAGATCGCCATCGCCGCCGCCAAGGCCGGCAAGGCGATCCTCTGCGAAAAGCCCCTGGCTTTGAACGGCCCCGAAGCCGAGAAGATGGTCAAGGCCGTCGAGAAAGCCGGCGTGCCGAACATGGTTTGGTACAATTACCGCCGCGTCCCCGCCGTCACCCTGGCCAAACAGCTCATCGACGAAGGCCGGCTCGGAAAGATTTTCCATTATCGCGCGAAATTTTTGCAGGACTGGACGATCAGCGCCGACCTGCCGCAGGGCGGCGCGGGCCTGTGGCGTCTCGACGCGAAGGTCGCCGGCAGCGGCGTGACGGGCGACTTGCTCGCGCATTGCATCGACACCGCCATGTGGCTCAACGGCGGCATCGACTCCGTGACAGCCACCACCGAGACTTTCATCAAGCAGCGCCAGCACACGCTCACCGGCAAGATGGAAAAGGTGACCATCGACGACGCCAGCCTTTTCCTCGCGCGCTTCCGCAACGGCTCGCTGGCCACCTTCGAGTCCACCCGCTACGCGCGCGGGCACAAGGCGCTCTACACTTTCGAAATCAACGGCGAAAACGGCTCAATCTTCTGGGATCTGCACGATCTGCACCGCCTCCAGGTGTTCGATTACAAGGATGAGAGCAAGGTGCGCGGCTGGAAATCCGTCCACATCACCGACGGCGACCATCCCTACATGAAAAACTGGTGGGTGCCGGGCCTCCAGATCGGCTACGCGGAAACGTTCGTTCATCAGGTCGCTGATTTCATCAAGGGCCTGAGCACGGGAAAAATCCCCGGCCCCAGCTTCCGCGACGGCCTCGCCACCGACTACGTCACCGACGCGGTGCTCAAATCCGCCAAAACCCGCCGCTGGGAAAAGGTCAAGCAAACGAAAGGTTGAATCTTTTTTGCAACCGCCGCGTCATCCCAATCAAATAAAAATATGAAATCCATGAACAAACTGACCTTGAGCCTCGGCTCCACCCTCATCCTCACCGCGCTGGCTGTCACCGCCGCCGACAAGCCCAAGCCGGACCTCAGCAAGCTCCCGCCCGCCGCCACCAAGACGGTCGATTTCGACAAGGATATTAAGCCGTTGATCGAAAAGTCCTGCCTCAAATGCCACAGCGGCGAAAAGCCCAAGAGCAAGTACGTCATGGACACGAAGGAGAACATCATCAAGGGCGGCAAGGAAGGCGTCGGCGTCGTCCCCGGCAAGAGCGTGGAAAGCCCCATCGTCCATTTCGTCTCCGACGCCGTCGAAGAAATGGAAATGCCGCCGACCGACAAGCGCGAAAAATACCCGGCCTTGACCAAGGAACAGATCGGCCTGCTCCGCGCCTGGATCGACCAGGGCGCGAAGTAATCCGCTGCCAGCATTTCACCACGCAAAATCCGGCGCTTCACCGCGCCGGATTTTTTTTACTTGGACGAATCCGCCGCGCTCGCGTTTGATGCCAGCGTCCTCCAGCGGTGACAAAAAATATGAGCGCAATCCGGGTGACAGTCTGGAACGAGTTTGTTCACGAGGTGAAAAATCCCGCCGTGCAGAAGATTTACCCCCACGGCATCCACGCCGTCCTCGCGGATTTTCTGGGCCGCGAACCCGGTCTCTCCGTCCGCACCGCCACCCTCGCCGAGCCGGACCACGGGCTGACCGCGGCCGTCCTGCGCGAGACCGACGTGCTCACCTGGTGGGGCCACGCCGCCCATGACCAGGTGAGCGATGAAATCGTGGCGCGCGTCCACCAGCGCGTGCTCGAAGGCATGGGCCTCGTGGTGCTGCACTCCGGCCATTGGTCGAAACTGTTCAAGCGCGTCATGGGCACAAGCTGCGCGCTCTGCTGGCGCGAGGCCGGCGAACGGGAGCGCGTCTGGACGATCAACCCCGGTCATCCCATCGCCGAGGGCGTCGGGCCGTTCATCGAGCTGGAGCAGTCTGAAATGTATGGCGAGCCGTTCGGCATCCCGACGCCCGATGAGCAGGTGTTCATCTCGTGGTTCGAGGGCGGCGAAGTGTTTCGCAGCGGTGGCTGCTGGACGCGCGGCAGCGGACGGATTTTTTATTTCAGCCCCGGCCACGAGACGTATCCGATCTATCATCATCCGCAAATCCAGCGCGTCATCACCAACGCCGTACAATGGGCGCGTCCGCAGGGCCGGCCCGCCGATGTGCCGCGCAACGTGCCGGTGGAACAGGCGCGGGAGAAGATCGTTGCGAAAGGCGCGACCCTGCACGATGCGGCGGGGAATCTGAACTAGCCGCTCCTGGTTGCGAAAAGCGTTTTCGACCGGTTGCGATAAAGCCAAATGCCCACCTTCCTTCACGACGAAATTCATTTTCACTACCGCGACACCGGCTCCGGCGTGCCGTTTGTTTTCCAGCACGGACTCGGTGCCGACGTGAGCCAGACGTTCGACCTGTTCACGCCGCCGCCCGGTTTCCGGCTTCTCAGCTTCGACTGCCGCGCGCACGGCGAGACGCGGCCGGTCGGCGACCCGGAAAAAATTTCCATCGACACCTTCGCGGACGATCTGCGCGCGCTGCTGGACCACTTGAACATTGCGCGCACGGTGGTCGGCGGCATTTCGATGGGCGCGGCCACGGCGCTCACCTTCGCGCTGCGCCATCCGGGGCGGACGCTCGGCCTGGTGTTGTCGCGGCCCGCCTGGCTGGACGAATCGCGCGCGGCCGGGATGAAGATTTTTCCGGTCATCGCGCAGTTTATCCGGCAGCACGGCGCGTGGGAAGGGGCGCAACGATTCCAGGAGACGGAGACGTTTCAGGAAGTGCGGCGCGTCTCGCCGGACAACGCCGCCTCACTCCTCGGCCAGTTCGCCCATCCGCGCGCGGCGGAGACGGCCGTGAAACTGGAGCGCATCCCCGCCCATGTGCCGGCGCATCCGCGCGCGGCCTGGCGAAACATCACCGTGCCCACGCTGGTGCTCGCCAACCGGCGGGATGCGATCCACCCGTTCGAGTTCGGAGAAACATTTGCGCGCGAAATTCCCGGCGCGGAGTTCCGCGAGCTGACGCCCAAGTCCGTGAGCAAGGAACAGCACGAGGCGAAGACGCAGCAGTTCATCGCGGATTTTCTGGTGCGTCAAACCACACTTGCGCTCTGGAAAGATTCGCGGCCCCATCCGGGCGGCGGGACGCGCGCCCTCCACGACAGGCGGGACGCCCTACGCTACGAAGAATGGTGAGTCATTTCTCCTGCCGCCGCGTGGCGGCGGCTTGGTTGACGCTCCAGCCGAGCGGCGTCACCTGCGGCTGGACCCAGGCCGATTCCACCTCGTCCGACCTCACCCCATTGGCTTTGGGCTTGGAGGAAATCACTTTCGCACGGACGTAGAGTTCGTCTCCCTTCAACTTGAAGGACGGCGTGAGGCCGGGTGTCTCGGCGAGCAGCACGCCGATGTCCTTGCTGTAGGTCCGCGTGATGGCGAGCGGCAGGCCGTTCGTGCCGAGGACGGGCTGGCTGGCCGGATCGAATCCCCGGCGCGTGCCGATAAACTGCGTGGTGTAGGTCGCGCCCGGTTCCTGCTCGATGGTCAGCGCGAGGCGGTTTGTCTCCCAGTTGATTTCCGAGACGCGCACGCCGGTCGAGGAGTAGAAATCGCCCCGCTCCAGCGCGCCGACGATGGTCTCGGGCGTGAGTTGCGCGGCGCGCACCATCACCCAGCCGCGGCCGGGATTAGACCGGGTTCTGCCCAGGCGCGCGTAGTTATGCGCGTCGTCCACGGCCAGTCCGAACATCGGCGGCTCGCCGAGGCGCGCGAGGCGTTGCGTGAGGATGATGTCCCAC
The DNA here is from genome assembly GCA_947502425.1 of Verrucomicrobiales bacterium. Lineage (GTDB taxonomy): Bacteria > Verrucomicrobiota > Verrucomicrobiia > Limisphaerales > SIBH01 > SIBH01. Next base: position 6,880 of record CANMZY010000066.1, on the reverse strand, counting down.
ATCCGCTCGGTGCCGGGATGCGCGGCGTCACCGGCGTTGTGGACGGCGGCGTGGCCGTTATAGACCTCGAAAAATTGTTCACCTTTCACGCCCATCAAATCCTCGGCGGTCACGCCCCAGCCGAAATTCGGATGGGCCAGGTGCGGGAACATCGGCTGGCCGGTAGCCGCGCGCTGGCGCAGCACGGCGTTGACGTTGTTCTGAATCGTGGCCTCGACATTGGTGCCGCCCTGCGGCCGGATGACGTCGCGGAGATTGACGCCAATAAGATGAACCGCCCGGTTCTTGAAGTGGTCGGTGATTTCCTCGGCGGGAATGAGCAGGAAGCGGCCCGGCTCCTCGAACGTGGAACGAAACTCCGCCAGCGTTTTCAGCCGCACGATGGCGGTGCCCTTGGTTTCGCCCTGATGCACCCAGTTGGTGCCGAAACGCTGGAGGTACGGGGCCAGCGCCTTGAACCCCGGGGTCGGGTTGGTGGCGACGAGCCAGCGCTGGTCCACCTGCATGATGTTGTGGTCGGAGAGCGCGAGGAAATGGTAGCCCTGCTTCTTATACCAATCGGCGACCATTTCGGGGTAATCATCGCCGTCGCTCCAGAGGGTGTGCGTGTGGAGATTGCCCTTCCACCAGCGCGGCTCCGGGTTGGCGGCGCTGGCGAGCACCGACGAAAGCAGCAGGGCGGGCAGCAGGCGTGTGAGGTTCATGGGTGGAGAATAAACCAACCCCGTCGCCAAGCCGAATCAAAATTCAGCCCAACCAAGTGGCGCAGCCGTCCCGGCTGTGTTCACGGGCGTCTCGCCCTTCAACCGGTTCCAGGGCGGGACGCCCGCCCCACTACCGATGACAAGCGCAGGCTGCGCTCTGCTTCACCGACCCGTTGGCCCGGAACCACTCGACCGCGTCGGCGAGCGCCTGCCGGGGCGGCGTCTGGGGCAGGCCGAGTTCGCGGATGGCCTTGGCCGGATTAAAAAACATTTTGTATTTCGCCATCCGCACGCCGGCCAGCGGGGCCTTGGGCGGCCGGCCGGTGAACTTGGAAATCATTTCGTCCACCTGCGCCGCGAGCAGCGCGACGGTCCAGGGGACCTGGAATTTCGGCGCGGGCAGGCCGGTGATTTCCGCCAGCACGTCGAGCGCCTGCTTCATCGTCCAGTTGCCCGACGCATTGCCCAGGATGTAGCGCTCGCCAACGCGGCCATTTTCGGCGGCGAGAATGTGGCCGATGGCGACATCGCGGACGTGAACCCAGTTCAGGCCGGTGTCGAGAAACGCGGGCATCGCGCGGTTCAGAAAATCGACGATCACCTGGCCGGTCGGCGTCGGCTTCACGTCGCGCGGCCCGACGGGCGCGCTGGGATTGACGATGATGACGGGGAGGTTTTTCGCGGCCAACTCGCGCGCGACCACCTCGGCCCGCCACTTCGAGAGCTTGTAGTGGTTGCTCATCTGCGCCTCGGAGACCGGCGTGGTCTCGTCGGTCGGCGTGAGCGTGCCGTTGCTTTCCTTTGGCAGGCCGATGCAGCCGACGGTGCTGGTATAAACGATCCGCGAACAGCCGGCGTCCGCGGCGGCCTCAAGGACGTGGCGCGTGCCCTCCACGTTGGCGGCGTACATCGGCGCGTAACCGCGCAGCCAGAGATGGTAGCTGGCCGCGACGTGGAAGCACCAGTCGCAGCCGCGCATCGCCGCCGCCAGCGCCGCGCGGTCGCTCACGTCGCCGTCCACGCGCTCAAAGTCTGCACCGCGCAAGCCGCGCCCGTCGCTCCCGGGGCGCAGCAGCGCCTTGACGCGATGGCCGCGGGCGTTCAGCTCGTGGACGAGGTTCGCGCCAATGAAGCCGGACGCGCCGGTGACAAAACAGTTCATGGCCGGGTGGGTTTAGCGGATTCACCGGGCGGGCGCAATCCGGCGCTTCGCTTGACTTGCCCGCGCACGTCGAGAATCATTTCCCAGCCCATGACAAAAAAATCGACGACCCGCAAAAAGATGGACCGCGCCGAGCTTCGCAATCTCGACGTGGAGATCGGATTCATGGAGGGCGTGGTGCGGCGCGATCCCGATTACGTCGAGGCGCTGCAGATTCTCGGCGACGATTACACGCGGCGCGGCAAATTCGGCGAGGGCCTGCGCGTCGATGAGCAACTGGCCCGGCTGCGCCCCGACGATTCGACGGTGCTCTACAATCTCTCGTGCAGCTATTCGCTGACCGAGCAGTATGACGAGGCGTTTGGCGCCTTGCAGCGCGCGCTGGACCTCGGCTACACCGAATTCAAATGGCTCACCCAGGACCCGGACCTCGCCAACCTCCGTCAACATCCGCTCTGGAAAGAAATCAAGGCCCGGATCAAGCCGCGTCCGAAGGGCTGATTTTTCCGCCACCACTTTCATGAACGTCACCGTGGGCAGACAGACCCGGCACTATCGCACCGTCACGTTTGAAAGCGCGAACAATTCCGTCGAATTGATCGAGCAGCGACTGCTGCCACACCGCTTCGAGATTGTGGCCACGCGTGATTATCGCGAGACGGCCCGCGCGATTACGGACATGGTCGTGCGCGGGGCAGGGGCGATTGGCGCCACGGCGGCCTACGGTCTGGCCCAGGGCGCGCGGGCCTTTCGCGGAAACAATCTCGAAAAGTTTTCCGCCCACGTCGATACCGTCTTTCAAACGCTCCAGGCGGCGCGGCCCACCGCCGTCGATCCGGTCAACGCGATGCTCCAGGTGCGCGCGCAGATGCAGGCCGGGGAAACTGTCGCCGAGCAGCAGGCGCTTGCCCTCGCCGCCGCCGAGGATTTTGCCAACGAGGACGCCGCCCATTGCGCGGCCATCGGCCGCCACGGCGTGAAGCTGATCCGCAATGGCATGAGGATTCTCACGCATTGCAACGCGGGTTGGCTGGCGTTTGTCGATGTCGGCAGCGCGACCGCGCCGCTCTACGCCGCGCAGGCGCGCGGAAAAAAATTTCACGTCTTCTGCGACGAGACCCGGCCGCGCTCGCAAGGCGCAACCCTGACCGCGTGGGAATTCGCGCAGCAAAACATTTCCCACCAGATCATCGCCGACAACGCCGCCGGGCACCTGATGCAACGGGGTGAAATCGACCTCGTCATCGTCGGCAGCGACCGCACGCTCGGCCGCTCTGGCGAAGTCGCGAACAAGATCGGCACCTACACCAAGGCGGTGCTGGCGCAGCGGCATGGCATTCCCTTCTACGTGGCGATTCCGCTGTCCACGATTGATTGGAACCTGCGGCGCGGCTCGGACATTCCCATCGAAGAGCGGGACGGGAGCGAGGTTCTGGGCGCTTGGGGGGTGGTGCAAGGTTCCAAGTTCAAGGTTCAAGGTTCAAAGTCGGGCGGGCGGGCGTATGTGCGCGTGGCGAACCCCGCCAGCGGCGCGCGTAATCCCGGTTTCGACGTGACGCCGGCGGAACTGGTCACGGGCATCATCACCCCGGTGGGAATTTTTCTTCCGGGCGATCTGTGGCGGCGTCGGTCGGAATTGGGATTCGTTGCGCGCCCGGGATGACGGGCGCCTGGCCCCGTCCCGGAGCGGACCAAGGCTGAACCCATTCCGTTAGCATCGCAAATTTCTCCGGGCAAGGCTTGACCTTATCCCTTAACCAGCCACACTGCGCGGCTCCGGTATTGCCGGAATATGGAATTTGATATGCAGCACATTCGAAACATCGCGATCATCGCACACGTTGACCACGGCAAGACCACGCTCGTCGATTGCCTCCTGAAACAGTCCGGCACCTTCCGCGCCAACCAGCACGAGTCGCAGGAGGAGCGCCTCATGGACTCGATGGACCTCGAGAAGGAAAAGGGCATCACCATCCGTGCCAAGAACGCCGCCTTCAAATACAAGAATTACCACATCAACATCGTGGACACCCCCGGCCACGCTGACTTCGGCGGCGAGGTCGAGCGCATCATGAACATGATTGACGGCGTGCTGCTCGTCGTGGATTCCGCCGAAGGCCCCCAGGCGCAGACGCGCTTCGTGCTCCGCAAGGCGCTCGAAGCCGGCGCCAAGCCCATCGTGGTCATCAACAAGATCGACCGCGAGAACGCCAACCCGAAGAAAGTGCTCGACCAGGTCTTCGAACTCTTTGTCTCGCTCAACGCCACCGACGAGCAGCTTGATTTCCCGTTCATCTACTGCTCGGCCAAGCAGGGCTACGCCAAGGTCGAACTCGAACACGTCTCCGGGACGATGGAGCCGCTCTTCGACGCCATCGTGAAGCACATTCCGCCGCCGCGCGCCCACGCCGGCGAAGGCTTCCAGCTCCTCGTCGCGAACCTCGACTACAGCGATTACCTCGGCCGTATCGCCTTCGGAAAAATTTACGAGGGCAAGGTCAAAATCGGCGATCCCGCCATCTGCCGCCACGGTCACGGGAAAATTTCCAAGGGCAAGATCACCGCGATCTACCATTTCGAGGGCATGAAGCGCATTGAGATTCAGGAAGCCCACGCCGGCGACATCATCGGCGTCACCGGCTTCGAGGACGTGTTCATCGGCGAAAGCATCTGTGACAGTGATGCCCGCGCCGCACTGCCCTACATCCCGATTGATCCGCCGACGATTCAGATGGAATTCGCCGTCAACGACGGCCCGCTCGCGGGCAAGGACGGCAAGCTCGTCACCGCGCGCCACATCTGGGACCGCCTCGTGAAGGAAATCCGCACCAACGTCGCTCTCCGCATCGCGCAGACCAGCGACCCGAAGATTTTCGCCGTCAGCGGACGCGGCGAGATGCAGATCGCTATCCTCGTCGAGCAGATGCGCCGCGAAGGCCATGAAGTCCTGGTTTCGCGCCCCGAAGTGCTCTGGAAAAAAGACCCCACCACTGGCAACGCGCTTGAGCCGATTGAGAAATTGTTCGTGGAAGTGCCGAGCGAAAATCTCGGCGCGATCATGGAAAATCTTTCCGGCCGCAAGGCGCAAATCACGAACATGAACCACGTCGGCACCATCGTCTCCGTCGAGGCGCTTGTGCCGATGCGCGGCCTGATTGGCTTTGAAACCGACCTCGTCAACTCCACCAAGGGCATGGGCGTGATGAGCCATCTCTTCCACGAATACGGCCCGGACTGCGGCGAAATTGCCGCCCGCAAAAACGGCTCGCTGGTCAGCATGGACAACGGCGAAGCCACCAGCTACGCGCTCAACATGGTGCAGGAACGCGGCCGCCTGATGGTCGAGGCCGGCGACGATATTTACATCGGCATGATCGTGGGTGAGAACGCCCGCGAAAACGACATCCCCGTGAATCCGGTGAAGGAAAAACGCCTCAACAACATGCGTTCCGGCGGCGATGGCAAGGGCATCCAGCTCGCCCCGCCGCTCAAGCTCAGTCTCGAACGCGCTCTCGAATACATCGACGTGGACGAATACGTCGAAGCCACGCCGAAGAACCTACGCCTCCGCAAAAAGATTCTCGACGAAGGCCTGCGCAAGCGTTCCGAGAAAAAGCGCGTGATCAAGTATGTGGAAGATCTGAGCGCCTGATCTGCTGACGCCCTAGCGGCCGGGAAGCACATTCAACCCATGGGAACAGGTGACCACGAAACTCGTTCACCTCACTTTGCTCATCCTGCTTGGCCCGGCGGTGCCGGCTCTCCAGGCGGCGCCACCCGGGCCGGCCAGGCCCAACGTCCTCTTCATCGCCGTTGACGACCTGAACGACTACATCTCGCCGCTGGCCAGACATCCCGGGGTCAAGACCCCCCACTTTGACCGTCTGGCGAAACGCTCCGTCACCTTCGCCAACGCCCACTGCGCCGCACCCGCCTGCCATCCCTCGCGCGTTGCCGTGATGACCGGCGTCCATCCGGTGCGCTCGGGCATCTACGTGAATCTGTTCGGCGGTCATGGCCCACGCTGGCGCGACGAATCACCGGTGCTCAAGGACGCCGTCGTCCTCTCCCAACATTTCCGCAACCACGGTTACCGCGCCGTGGGCGGTGGGAAGATTTTCCACACGTTGCAGTGGACGCCCGGTGATTCGCAAAATGATCCGGCTGCGTGGGACGAATATCGGGGCGACCCGCTCGATCCCATTTCCAAAGACTGGGTCCGGGCGAAATTCGAGTCTGATGCCGAGTTGGGCCTGACCCCAAACCGGCCGCTCGGTCCCGGCAAACTCTTCGGTGCCGCCCCGCTCGCGGTGCCCGACGAACAAACCGGCGACCACTTGGTCGTGGACTGGGCCGTCGCCCAGATGCGCGCGCCGCAGACCAGGCCGCTCTTCCTGGCCGTCGGCCTGTTCCGGCCGCACATCCCCTGGGAAGTGCCACAAAAGTGGTTCGACCTTTATCCTCTCGCCGATGTGAAGCTGCCCGTCATCCAGGCTCACGACCTGGCCGACGCGCACGATCATGGCCGGCGCCCATGGCACCAATGGGTCCTCGAAAACAAACGGTGGGAGAAACTCATGCAGGGCTACCTCGCGAGCATGAGCTATGCGGATCATCAACTCGGCCGCCTGCTCGACGCTCTGGATGCCTCGCCGATGAAGGACAACACCATCATCGTTCTGTGGAGCGACCACGGGTTTCATGTTGGCGAAAAAGAGAACTGGGAAAAATTCACGCTCTGGACCCAGGCCACGCGGGTGCCGCTCTTCATTCACGCCCCCGGTCTAAGCCGTGACGGCCAGCGGACGCGCCAACCCGCGAACCTCACCGATCTTTACCCCACCCTCTGCGAACTCGCCGGCCTGCCCGTGCCCGCGCAATGCGACGGCACATCGCTCGTCCCGCAATTGCGGGATCCGGCCACGCCGCGCGCCCGGCCCTCGCTCACTTCCTATCACTTCGGTCGCGAGCCGGCGCCGGCCCACGCCGTGGCGGATGCACACCACCGTTTCAT
>CANMZY010000065.1:0-11917 GCA_947502425.1 Verrucomicrobiales bacterium | reverse complement strand
CCGCCGAGCAGCTTCTCGAATGGTCGCGCGCCCGGGACCGCTCCGTCTCTCGCGCCACGGTCTATCGCACGCTGCCCCTGCTCACCGAGAGCGGGCTGGTGCGCGAGATGGATTTCGGCAAGAACCGCAAGTATTACGATCCGAACTACGCCGAGCATCCGAACCACAACCACATCATCTGCCAGGACTGCGAGAAGATCGTGGAGTTCGAGAGCGAAAAAATTTCCCAGATCGAAAACGAGATCTCCCACCGGCTCGGCTTCGAGGTGAAGACGCAGCGGCTCCAGATCACCGCGAGCTGCGACGAGTTCAAGAAGCGCGGACATTGCACCAAGAAGGCGTGTTCGTAAATGACGCCGCCCGCGCCCACCTCCAAGCGGCCCACCCGTCTTTCCCGTGTTGCGGTCAGCATCATCATCGGCCTGCTCTCCCTGAGCTTTCTGTCCGGCGCCATGGTCTGGTGGGGCACGCATCAGGCACTGGGTTTCGATCTCGCGGAAGGCTCCTCATTTTCCATCAGACCGTGGCTCGTGTTGCACGGTGCGTTGAACCCGTTTCTCTGCGGGCTATTCGGCTGGCTTTGTTATGGCCACGTTCGCGGTGGGTGGACCATGCGGGCGAACCGCCGTTCCGGCAGCGTCATGATCTCGGTCTTTGGCGCGCTGATTCTCACCGGCTCCGGCCTCTATTACGTCGGTCACGAATCCGCCCGTGTCGTGCTCAAGGAAGCCCACGAATGGATCGGCCTGCTCCTGCCCGCGGTGTTGCTGGTCCATTACCTGGCCGCCCGCCGTTGGGTGAAAAATCTGTAGAATTCCCCTTGTAGTTGAGAATTGTTCTCATTACAACATGGCGCGCTGGTTGAGAACGAGTCTCATCTGGCACGTAAAGTGAAAATAAAAATGGAATTGAATCACCGTTTGAAACCTTGGTTCGTTGCCGCCGCGCTGCTCGCAGCTCCGGCCCTCCTGCCAGCACAAGTCGCCGTCGATCCCGCCGTCCTGGAAAATCTCCAGAAGCAGGTCAAAACTCTCAACGAGGAAGTCGCCCGCCTGAAAGAAGGCGCCCCGCGCGATCCCGCCGCCGATGAATTGATGGGCCGCAAATTCTTCAACTCGCAAAATCTGCGCATCGGCTTCTACGGGGAAAGCAAATATCGGATGCCGCTCCAAGGCTCGGGCGCCACCGGCAACAACCGGTTTGATCCGCACCGGTTCGTGCTCACGCCCAGCTACGTCATCGCCGATTGGCTGATCTTCAACTCTGAGATCGAGATCGAGCACGGCGCGGTTGATGAAAGCGTCAACAGCGGACGAAACCGTTTCGACGGCGAACTCGAAATCGAGCAGGTCTACGTCGATATCCTCATCAACGAACACTTCAACATTCGTTCGCCCGGTCTCGATCTCGTGCCCGTCGGCCGGATCAACAAGCAGCATGAGCCGACTTTGTTCTATTCCACCGAACGGCCCGAACTTTATCGCGAGATCATTCCCAGCACCTGGGTGGAGCCAAGCCTCAGCTTCTTCGGCAAGATCGTCGAGAACCTCGATTACCAGTTGATGATTTCGACGGGATTGGAGGACGCCATTCCTACTGCGGGCAGCACCACCAATTCGACGCGTCCGGCGGGTTTCGCCGGGCCGGGCATCGATGGCATCGGCGGGATGCGCAACGGCCGGCCGCGTTATCGCGCCGCGAGCGAGAACAGCCTGGCCTGGTCCGGCCGCCTGCACTACAACGGCATCAGGGGACTCGATACCAGCGCCTCGTTTTACGTGACCAAGGCCAAGGGGCTGACGGGCGACTCCACGCTGGCGCTGTTTAACTATGAAGCGCTCTATCGCGTCCCCGGCACCGGCCTCGAGCTGCGCGGCGACGTGGCGTATTGGAACATCAGCAGTCCCGAACACCTCGTGGCCAACAACAACACCTCGGGCGGCGACGATCTGGGCGGCCGCATGTATGGCTGGCATGTCGAGGCGGCGTATCATTTCTGGCCGGCCGACTGGAAGGCCGGCAAGGGAAAGGACATGGACCTCGTTCCGTTCATCCGCTACACCGACATCGTCACTCAATCCGGCCTGCTCGCGGGCAGCGCGGCCACCAACGACGGCACGCGCAACAAGACATTCCTCACCGCCGGCCTGGCCTATTTTCTCAACGCGAACTTCGTGTTGAAGGCGGACTATCGCCGCAACCTCAGCCGCTCCGCCGCGAGCCATCTTGATGCGAATGCACAGGATTACTTCCAGTTCGGCGCGGGAATTTTCTTCTAGGCTGAATGTCCGCCCAAGCACGCATCGTTCTTTCCGTGGCGCTGGGTTTGTTCCTCACCGGCGCCTCCTCCGTCTGGGCGGAACGCTTCCTCACGGTCGCCGAGGCGCAGAAGCTTTGCTTTCCCACCGCCACTGGTTTCGAGGCGCACACCATCCGGTTCACCAGCGAACAGATCACCGCCATCAAAAAGCAGAGCGATGGCCGGATGCTCAACGCCGGCAACCGCGTCTGGCTGGCGCGCGCGGGCACGAACCTGCTCGGTGTGGTCCTGCTCGACTACGTTTTCGGCAAGCACGAAGTCATCGAATACGTGGTCGCGGTCTCGCCCACCGGCCTGGTTCAAAGAGTCGAAATCCTGGTCTATCGGGAAAGCTACGGCGGCGAAGTTCGCAACACGAAGTGGCGGGACCAGTTCAAAAACAAAACCGCCGCCGCGCCGCTCAAACTCAATGAAGACATCTACAACCTCAGCGGAGCCACCATGTCCTGCCGCCACGTCACGGCCGGGGTCAAGCGCCTCCTGGCCACTTTTGAGCTGGTGGTGCGTCCTCAGTTGCTGGCTGACGGGCTGCCAAAGCCCGTCGCCGCCGCCCCGGCCGGGAAGCCGCGTTGAACTGATCCAGCGCAGCCAGCCGCTGCTCGGCACCTTCGTCGTCATCTCCGCTTACGCGACGAATCGTCCGCACGCGCACGCCGCCATCTCGGCGGCCTTTGCCGAAATCCAGCGCATCGACTCCTTGATGAGCCTGCACCGGCCCGACAGCGAGCTGGTTCGCGTCAATGAACAGGCGGCCGCCGGGCCGGTGCGCGTTTCGCCCGACCTCTTCCGGATTTTGGTCAAGGCGCAGGAGATCGCTGCGGAAACCGAAGGCGGGTTCGACGTGACCATCCGCCCCCTGACGCAGCTCTGGGGATTCATCTGGAAGGAATACCGCCTGCCCACCGCCGCCGAATTGGAGCGCGCGCTGCCTTTGGTGAATCATCGCCGGCTCGTTCTGGACTCCGCCGCGCAAACGGTCCGCTTTCAAATTCCCGGCATGTCCCTCGACCTGGGCGGCATCGCGAAGGGCTCCGCGGTGGATGGCGCGATCGAGAAACTGCGCGCCGGCGGCATCAGCAATGCCCTCGTGCGCGCGGGCGGAGATTTGCGCGTCATCGGATCGCCGCCCGGAGCTTCGCACTGGGAGGTGCAACTGGAAGATCCGCAGAAGACGGGCCGCCGCACCCTCCTTTCCCTGCGCGACGCCGCCCTCTCCACCTCCGGCAACTACGAGAACTTTTTCATCGTGGCCGGGAGGCGCTACAGCCACATCCTGAATCCCCGCACGGGTCTGCCCGTGGAAAACATCGCGGCGTGCAGCGTCATCGCGCCCACCTGTCTGGAGTCCGATGCCTGGGCCACGGCCCTGTTTGTCTGCGGCGCGGAACGAAGTCTCCAGAAATTCGGCCACCGCTTCGGCATGCAATTCACCCTGGCCCCGCCGGACGGAACGAGGTCACAGCTCAGATCCCCATTGTTCCCGCGTGCGAATAACCAGCGGTGAAACGCCGCGCTCCATCCGGCCGCAGCCGGATCAAAATGACGATTGACGCCGTCCACCTCTGAAATACGATTTTCCACATGGTCACCAACGAAGATTCATTCCGCGTCTCCCGCAGAATTTCGAGGACAAATCCCTCTCGTTGGCCGGCCAGACTCGAGCCGCCAACTCCAACCCGCGCCTTGCCTATGAAAACTCTTTTACTCTCCACCTTCCTTGCGTTCGCTGTCCTGATCCCCACCCCGCTCCGCGCCGATGACGCCGGCCAATTGCTCGAAAAACTCGAGGTGCAAATCACCAAAAGCATCGAGATGCTCCAGGGCGAGAAGGGCAGTTCCCGTTATGAAATCGACCGCATCACCGGCGACCTGGCCCGGCTGCACAAAGATCTTGCCCGGGACACCTTCAACGCGCCGGATGCCGAGCGCGCGTTGACGCAGCTCTCCACCTCCAAGCTCACGCCCGAGGCCAAGGCGCTGGTCCGCCAGATTTCGGCGCTCTTGTCCGGTCTCGCCGAAGCCAACGAGAAGGAAACGGCGGCCCGCACCAACGCCACCTTGGAGAAGGCCGCGGCGGCGTGCTTGTCGGCGAAAAAGGACAGTGATCTTGATGACGTCGCCGCCGAGTTGAACGCCCGGAAGCAGCGTCCCGTGGACTATTCTTCATCGGCCGGGCGGACGCGCAACTCCTCCAAGGTGGAGACCGCGATCCGCTTCGTCGGCCGATGGCAGGAATATCTCGCCCAGGCGGCCGGTGGCTACGATGTGCCGGCCAAAAAAATTCTGCGCGAGCTCGCGGACAATCCCGGCAACTACCCGCTGCTGACGAGCGCGCAGGTTCTCGCGAAGCTTGGACCCGAGGAGCAGGCGGAGACGCCCGACGTGCTGTTGCGCGCGGTGAAGAATCTGGACGACCTGCCGCCGGTCATCGCGCAACTGACCAAGGCCGCCACGCCGCGGCGCTACCGGAGCGGCATCACTTTTGATCCGTCCGCGACCGTTTTTGAGTTGAACCAGATTCACAAGGCCCACACTGCGTTCAAGGCCGGGTATTACAACCAGGCGTTCCAGGTCGGGACGGCCGCGCCGTACGAGGGCGGCGGCACGGTGTCCTCGCTGGAAACCGTCCGGCTCAGGAGCCTCCTGCTCGCCGAGGTCCTGCCCCGCTTCCTCGAGGTTTCCGGGGCTGGGGAACTGAAGCCTGGCGAAAACTCCAGCCAGTTCCTGGTGCGGCTGGCCGATGAGGCGACGGCCAAAGGCGACTGGGACAAGGTGCAGCGCGTGCTCGATGCGTATCGTCTTTCCGCCTTTGCCTCGAGGGCGCCGGCCTGGCTGCAAGGCGAGATGACCGCCTGCGCGGCGTTTCTGACCGGGCAAAATTTTGAGAAGGCCGGCCAGTTTGCCCTGGCCGTTTCCTCCTATCAAAACGTGCTGCGACAAACCGGCAAGCACGCTCCGCTCAAGGAGGCCGGAGAACGGCTCGCCGCGATCAAGAAAGCTCATCCTGAAGCCTTCGCCGCCGCGACGAAAGAGGCCACCCTCATTGATGCGGAACCCGCAGCCCGGCCTCGCCCGGTCATTGCTCCGTGAGTTTGGCGCGTTTCAGTTCCCGCTCTCGCAGCCACGCGAAGATCACCGGCGTCACGATCAGGATGTGGACCAGGCTGCTCACCATTCCGCCGATGACCGGCGTGGCCAGCGGCTGCATCACCTCCGACCCGGTGCGCACGCTCCACATGATCGGCAGCAGGCTGGCCACGATCGTCGCCACGGTCATGACTTTCGGGCGCAGCCGCAGCCGCGCGCCGTCCTTCACCGCCTGAATCAAGTCGGCGTGCGTGAAAGCCGCGCCACGTTCCTCCCGCCGTTTCTTCAACATCTCTTCGAGGTAAACGACCATGACCACGCCGGTCTGAATCGCCGTGCCGAAGAGCGCGATGTAGCCGACCCAGACCGCCGCGCTGAACGGATAACCCAGCGCGAATTGCAAAAGGAAACCACCGGTCAACGCGAACGGCACCGCCAAGATCACATGCGCCGCCTCGATCACCGAGTGATAGACCACGTAGAGCAGCAGGAAAATGATCAGCACCACCGCCGGCAGCACGACCCACATGGTGCGTTGCAGGCGCAGTTGGTTCTCATACTCACCGCTGTATTCGACGGTCATGCCCTTCGGCAGTTTCGGAACGATCTCCCGGTCGATCCGCTCCTTGATCTCTTTCACGAACCCGCCGAGGTCCCGGTCCTGCACGTTCGCCTGCACAAAAACGCGCAGGCGTCCGTTCTCGCTGGCAATCTCACTCGGCCCGGTGACGCGGCGGATTTTCGCCACCTGACCGAGCGGAATCTGTCGGCCCGCCGGGGTGGCGACCAGCACGTCGCCGAGCCGCTCGATGTCGTCGCGTTCCTCGCGCGCCAGCCGCACCTGAATGGGAAAGCGCTGCCGGCCTTCAATCGTCGTCGTGAGATTTTTGCCGCCCAGTCCGGCCTCGACCACGTCGAGCACTTCGCGGGCGCGCAGGCCGAAACGCGCCATCGCCACGCGGTCCACTTCGATTTCGAGATATGGCTTCCCCTGCACGCGGCTCGGCGCGACGCCCATCGCGCCCTGCGTTTCACGCACGACACGCTCGACCTCGAACGCCTTTTGTTGCAGCGCGTCGAGATTGTCACCGAGGATTTTCACGCCGACCTGCGCGCGGATGCCGGTGCTCAACATCAAAATCCGGTTTTCAATCGGCTGCAAAAATCCCGGCACATAGCCCGGCACCTGCGTCAATTTCTCCGTCAGCTCGGCGACCAGTTTTTCCTTGGTCATGCCGGGACGCCAGGCGGGATTCAACTTCGTCCGCCACCCGTCGCTGATGAACTGCGGCTTGAGCGTGATCGTCGTCTCGATCATCTCGACCGGCGCGGGATCGGTGGCGGTTTCGGCGCGGCCCAGCTTGCCGCCGACCGACTCGACTTCAGGCGTGTCTTTGATCACACGGTCCTGCCACGACATGATGCGCTTCACTTCGGTGAGCGAAGTGCTCGGCAGCAGCACCGGCATGAAGAGCAGCGAACCTTCGTTGAGCGGCGGCATGAACTCGCTGCCGAGACCTTTGACCGCGCGGGCGGTGGCGTTCCAATGGCGGGCCTCCAGCGCTTGCACGACCGGACGCGGCAATCCCCACGCCAGCACCAGGCTCGTGACGAGCAGCAGCGCCGCCACGCCGAGCACGGTCTTGCGATGGCCCAGCGCCCAGTTCAGCACCGGATCGTAAATGGCCAGGAGCCGTTTCATCAGCCAGTTTTTATCCTCCGGATGAAACGGCCCGCGCACCAGCACGGCGCAGAGCACGGGCACGATGGTCACGGCGAGCAGCGTCGAGCCGATCATCGCGAACGTCTTGGTAAAGGCGAGCGGATGAAACAATTTCCCCTCCTGCCCCGTCAGCGCGAAGACCGGCACGAACGCCAGAATGATGATCGCCATCGCGAAGAAGATCGGGCGGCCCACCTGTTTCGAGGCTTCGAGCGTGACCTTGAGGGTCTCAGCGGCGGTCAGGCGAATCTTGGCAGGTGAGAAAGTGGGCGGGTGAGAAAGCGAGACTTCGCCCGTTCCCACTTTCTCCCTTTCCCACTTTCTCACTTTCTCCTCCTCCGCCCTTTCACAATGCCGAATCACGTTTTCCGTCATCACAATCGCCGCGTCCACCAGCACGCCGATGGCGATGGCGATGCCGGAGAGCGACATGATGTTCGAGGTGATGCCGAACTCCTTCATCAGGATGAACGAAATCAAGATCGACACCGGCAGCGGCAGCGTGACGATCAGGATGCTGCGGAAATGCCACAGGAAAATAATGTGCGCCAGCGTCACGAGAATGATCTCCTCCCAGAGCGCGTGCCGGAGCGTGTCGAGCGTGCGTTCAATCAGTTCGCTGCGGTCGTAAAAGGGCTTGATCGTCACGCCGGGCGGCAGGCTGGGGGTGATCTGCTTGATCTTTTCCTTCACGCGATTGATGACCGCGAGGCCGTTCTCGCCGGTCCGCATCACCACCGTGCCGCCGACCACTTCGCGGCCGTTCACATCGAGCGAGCCGCGCCGGAACTCGCCGCCGATCTGCACCGTGGCCACGTCGCGCAAATAGATGGGGGTGCCGTCGCGCTCCAGCAGCACGATGTTCTCGAGGTCGGCGGCGGACTTCACGAGACCGAGGCCGCGCACGACAAACTCCATGCCGTTTTCCTCGATGACCTTTCCGCCGACGTTGAGATTGCTCTCGCTGACGGCCTTCATCACCTCCTGGAGCGGGACTTTGGCCGCGCGCATTTTCACCGAGGAAACTTCGATCTGATACTGCCGCACAAATCCGCCGACGCTCCCAACCTCGGCCACGCCCTGCACCGCGTTGAGCTGGTAACGCACGAACCAGTCCTGCACCGCCCGCAACTGGCCAAGGTCGTAGCCGCCCTGCGGCGACTGCGCGGGATCAACGTCGAGATAGTATTGATAGACCCAGCCGAGGCCTGTGGCGTCCGGGCCGAGCTGCGGCACGACGCCCGACGGGAGCTGCGAGGCCAGCAGGTTGAGCCGTTCCAGCACGCGCGTGCGGGCGAAATAATTGTCCGTCTTCTCCTCGAAGATTATCGTGATGAGTGAGAAGCCGAACATCGAGTTCGCCCGCACCGTTTTCACGCCGGCCAGCCCCTGCAAATTCACCGAGAGCGGATACGTGACCTGATCCTCGACTTCCTGCGGACTGCGACCGGTCCAGTCGGCGAAGACGATGACCTGGTTCTCGCTCAAGTCGGGAATCGCATCAACCGGCGTGCGATAGACCGCGCGGATGCCAAAGGCGACGATGAACAAGACCGAGCACGCCACGATGAAGCGATTGCGCAACGACCATTCAATAAAGCGGGTGATCATAATAGTTGGAGTTCAAGCTTCAGCTTGCGTTGGAGTTCAAGCTTGAGCGTGTCCGGATGGGGCGCTCGCCGGTGACTGGATGCGCGCATCCGCACTGCGCGGAACAAGCTAAAGCTTGAACTCCAGCGTTTCACGGCTTTACCTCCTTTCCGCATTCGAGCATCTCCGCGCCGAAGAACGGATTCTGGATCGGCCCGTCCATTTGAATCCAGAAACTGATCTTCGCCGCGCCGGGAACGGCCTTGTCGGTCATCGGACACTGGAAAACTTTCAACGTGCCGAACGCGGCCTGCTGCGCGCGCAGTGTCTTCGCGAAATCAGACACGGCCAGGCTCAACGGTAAAAAATTCTTGCGCGCCGCCGCCAGGGTCTCGGCCTTCTCCAGATGCGCAGCGGCTTCGATTCTTTGCAGCATCGGCTGCCACGATTTTTCCTGTGCCAGCAGACCGAGCAGCGTCGGCATGGTCAGGTGAAACTGCGCCGCCTGCTGATTGAACGCCTCCAGCTTGTCCGCCGCCAGCGCTGCGCCCAGGCCGCTGACCGCCGCGAGAAATTCACCAACACCCTTTCGCTGCGCCTCGGTCAGTGCATCGCCCGCGACCGGTTGAGCGGACGCGGGGTTTGCGCTTTGGTTCAGTTGCGCCTGCGCGTCGATCAGCATGTTGCCGGCGGTGACAACGCGCTCGCCCGCGCTCAATCCGGCCAGCACTTCCCACGCGTCGTCGCCAAGGCGGCCCAGCTTGAGCTTGCGCTGTTCGTAACCGCCGCCGCCCCGGTCCACGTAGGCCACGGGCTGCGCGCCCGGCGAGAGCACCGCGCTGCGCGGCACGGCCAGAACTTCGGGAATTTCCAGCTTCACCGCGCCGTCCGCGAACAGCCGGTGCAGCAGCTCGCGCCGTTTCGGGCCGTCGCGCCCGACGAGCGGATTCTCCAGCTCCACGCGCACCTTCGCGCTGCGGGTCAGGTCGTTCAGGTTTGGATCAATGAATGTGATCGGCGCGGAAAAAGTTTTTCCGGGCAGCGCGGGCGTGGTGATTTCCACCAGCTGCCCCGGCAGGAGCCAGCCGAGATCGCGTTCGTAGGCGTCGAAGCGAAACCACATCTTCGAGAAGTCCGCGATCTCGAACAGCACGTCGCCCTCCTTCACGTACTGGCCCTCATAGACCTTCCGCTCCACGACCGTGCCGGTCATCGGCGCAAGAATTTCTGTGCGCGCCTCGGCGGAATTTTTTTTCGCCAGCGCGGCGATTTGCACCTCCGCATAGCCGCGCCGGACCAGTCGCTGCGCGGCGGACTGCAGCATCCGTTCGTGCTCGTCGCGCAGCGCGGGCGTCGCGGCGGCGGGCTGCTTGAACACCGTCAGGTACTCGCTTTCCGCCGCGAGCAGCGCCGGGCTGTAGAGCGTGGCCAGCGGCTGCCCGGCGACCACTTCCGCGCCGGCAAAGTTGACGTGCAGCTTCTCGATACGCCCGTCGGCATAAGCCGAGAGACGGCGATGCGCGGTGTCATTGTCGTCAATGACGCCGGCCACGCGCAACGTCCGGTGGAGCGGCCGGCGCTTCACTTCCTCGGTCTGAACGTGGATCACCTGGATGACATTCGAGCCAAGCGTGACCACGCCCGCGTCCGCGTCGAAGCCCTTCTCGCCTTTATACACGGCCACCAGGTTCATGCCGCAGATCGTGCAGCGCCCCGGCTGGTCGGACTTGATCCACGGGTGCATCGGGCTTTGATAGGTGAGAATTTCCCGCGCGTCGGAGGCGGCGGCTTTTTTCTCCGGCCAATGTTTCGCGGCAAACCAGCCGCCCGCCGCAGCGAGCACGGCGATCAGGAGGAACAGGGATTTCGTTTTCATGGTGGTCTCAGGGTTGGGTGGTCGCGGTGGCGGACAAATCATATTCGGCGAGGCCGCCATGCAGGGCGAGATCGGCCCCGATCAAATGCTGCTCGGCAATGGCACGGTTCAGCATCGTTTCGCCGTCGAGCATCTGGCGGTGTGCGTCGAGCACGTCGCGGAACGGCCCGCGTCCGGCCGCCCAGGCGGCGTGCGCAGACTCGAGCGCCTGCCGGGCGCGCGGCAGAATTTCATCGCGATAGAGCACGGCCTCGCGGCGCGCGGCGTCGGTCTGCACGGCGAGCCGGTTGATCTCGTGGCGCAGGGAAAGCCTGAAGTCCGCCGCGTCGAGTTCCACGGATTGCAACCGGGCCTGATCGCGCCGCAGGTCATGGTGGTATTTGCCGGCGTTGCCCCACGGCAGATTGAAGCTGAGCGTGAACAGCCCTTCGCGAAAACCGCCGTCGCCGCTGAATTGCCGGCCTTCGATCCCCGCGCTGAAATCTGGCAGGCGCTGGCGGCGGGTCAAATCCGTGGTCGCCTTCGCCTGGCGAATCTGCGCCTGCCACACCTGGAGGCGCGGTGCGGATCCGGCGGCCCGGGCGATGAGATTCGACGCGGCGGGCAGCGGGGCGGCGAGTTCGGGCAGGCGCAGCGCGGGCCACGGCGAATCAAGCGCACGGTTGACCCAGCGGTTGAGCGCGGCTTTTTCGTAGTCCCGGTTTTTCTCCTCGGTTAGAAGCTGGTTGGCGCGTTTGGATTTTTCGTTCTGCGCGGTGAGCACGTCGGGCTGCGTCGCCTGGCTGTTGCGATATTTTTCCTCGGTGACGGCGACGATGGTTTCGAGCCAGGTGAAATCCTGCCGGCTGATTTCGAGCAGCCGTTCGGCGCGCGCGAGCTTCACGAGCTGCGTGATGAGGTCGCGGCGCAACTGGCGGACGCGGAATTCCGTTTCGGCCTCCTGCATCGCGGTCTCGGCGGCGGCGACGCGGCGCGCGCGCCCGGCCTTGCCGAAGAGCGGGAGTTTTTGTTCGAGGCCGTAGATCAAGTCACCTTCTTCCGAAGGCTTGGAGCCGCGCGGGCTGCTGATGGAGCCGCCGAGTTTGAAGACGGGATCATCCCAGGTGCGGACGGCGGCAGCGTTCCAGCCGGCGGCCACGGTGCGGGCGTCCTGCGCGAGCAGCGCCGGGTGGTTGGTGCGCGCCTCGGCCAGCAGGCGGCCAATGAGCGCGGGCGTGATGGCGAGGGCATTGGTCGCGGCGGCGGCGGGTGGTTCGGCGGCGAAGGCGTCGATCAGTGAAAGCACGGCGCAGCATGGAAAGACAAAACGCCAGAGCAGTGA
>CANMZY010000064.1:0-11961 GCA_947502425.1 Verrucomicrobiales bacterium | reverse complement strand
GCCTGCACGGCTTTCATCACCGGCCCCATCTCCTTCTTGCTGGTCGCGCCTAGCTCCTGAATCGTCGCGCGCACCAACTGCTCCAGTTCCTCCGGGGAAAGCTGCTGGGGCAGGAATGTTTCGAGCACGCTGATTTCCGACGTTTCGATGGCGGCCAGTTCGGGGCGGCCGCCAGCGGTGAATTGCTCGATTGAGTCGCGCCGTTTCTTTACTTCCTTCTGGACGATGGCCACGATCTCGGCGTCGGGCAGGCTCTCGGTCTTCTTTTCAATCTGCGCGTAGCCGATGGCGGATTTTAGGAGGCGCAGGGTGCCGAGCCGTCCGGCGTTTTTGGCGAGCATGGCGGTTTTGATCTCCGCCTGGAGTTGTTCGAGCAAGGGCATGGTTTAGTCCTGGGGCTTGAGGTTGCGCAGTTCGTCGCGGACGGCGGCGGCCTTTTCGTAATCTTCGCGCGTGACGGCCTCGTGCAGGGCCAGTTCGAGCTTCTCGCGCCTGGAGAGCGGGCGGTTGTTGCGGATGTCTTCCAGCCAAGATTCCAGGGAATGAATCTCGCCGCTCTGCTCCAGCAGATCATGGCGCGAGCGGGTGCGGAAAAATTCGCGAATTGATTCCACGCCGGCCTCGATCTTGCCGATGGCCTCGGAAAAATTTTTCGCGACCAGGCTTTGCGTGGCGGTGGCGCGGGTGTGCATCATCAGGAGCTGCGGGCGGAACTGGTTGAGCGACCAGGAAAGCTCGTCGGCCTCCGCGTATTTTTCCACGAACTCGAAGACGGCGAGGTTGCGCTCGGCGTCGCGCACCACGGCGGGGTAGTCCTCAAGCTGCAGGAGACAGATGTAGCGGTGGTGATATTGCAGCGCCTCCAACTGAAGCTTGCTGCAGTCCTCGGGCTTCAAAACGAATCCCTCGTCGTCGCCCTCGTGGGCGGCGCGATGTTTCGCCAGGCGCGCGGTGTAATATTCGAGCAGCGAGGCATTGCCCATCGGGCGTTTCCCGTCGGGCCGGCCGGCGGCGTTCATCTGCAGCAGGCCGAGATCGACCCGCAACTGGATCTTCTCGAGGCCGTCTTTGCCCGTAAATTTTCTGACGATAACCTGCCCCGCCTGGTAGTCCCAATTCTCCAGCAGATGCGAAATATCGAAGTTCATTGGCGGAATATGACCGCCACCGCCCGGCAAGTCAACGCGGCGGCGGCAACGGCTTGTTTTTTCTGATCGCAGTTCGTGTCGGGAACCGCGATGCCGGAGGCCGGGGCAGGAAAAGGAATGTCGCGGGAGAAAACAAACCGGCCGGCCCGTCACTTTCTGGACATCTTCGCGCGGGCGGTTTCGAGGATTTTCCGCTCGCGTTCGGTGAGGCTGTGGAGGCCGTGCGCGGATATTTTATCGAGAATCGGATCGACTTCCTGGCTGATGTAATCGCCGGCGGGCGGTTCCTCATCCCGGTCCAGTCTGGGCTTGCGCCACGGGGCCGGCTTGGAGGCGGCGACGCGGACGAGCTCGAGCTTGCGTTGCCGTGACTGCAAGGGCCGCCAGCGACGCCAGCGAGCGAAAAACCCTTCCCACGGGAGGGTGACAAAGTCGAGGTGCCAGCCGAGTTTCACCCAGGCGAGACCGGCTAGGATGCCACCGAGGTGGGCGGCGTGGGCGTAGCTGCCTCCCCGCTGGGAAGGCACGAGGGTGAAGAACAGCGAAATGCCGGCCGTGACCCACAACAGGAAGTCCGCGCGGATCGGTAGGATGAAGTTCCAGCGGATTTCGGAACTCGACTGCAGCCGGCAGAAGATGGCGAAGATGCCCATTTCGCCGGCAGAGGCTCCGAACGCGAACGGCTGGAAATGTTCCGGGAACAGGAGCATCAAGGCGCATTGCAGCAAGCCGCCGATGACGCCCGCGCCAAAATAGGCGGCCAGAAAGCGCTGGGTTCCAAGCACATTTTCCACGAATCGGCCAAAGAACCAAAGTCCGAGCAGATTGCCAATCAGATGCCAGAGATCAACGTGGAGGAACTGGAAGGTCAGTAATTGCCAGACGTATCCGCGGGCCAGGGCGAACGGAGTCAAGGCCAGCCAGCTTTCGACGGTCGAGCGGATATACACGTCATTGAAGCACTGGACCGTGAAGGCCACGGTCAGCACCACCATGAGGACGACGCTCGCCGACCAATGAAACCGTGGGCCTTCTCCGAACGATGGCTGTT
The DNA here is from genome assembly GCA_947502425.1 of Verrucomicrobiales bacterium. Taxonomy (GTDB): domain Bacteria; phylum Verrucomicrobiota; class Verrucomicrobiia; order Limisphaerales; family SIBH01; genus SIBH01. The sequence continues at coordinate 9,762 of CANMZY010000064.1, read as the reverse complement.
CTCGCATGTAATCCCGGTTCTCTAGCATGTTGCAGTCAAATTAGTCGGCTGACGACGAGCTTTCAACGGTCGTTTTCGGGGTTGTTTTCCGTCCGATGGTGGCGAGGTCTCAGGCGGAACCACGCAATGGGAACCACGAATGCACACGAATGGGAGAAGCGACCTAGGATGTCGGGCTTTCACCTCAAATTTCTTCCGCCCCGCCAATGAGCAGATGCTTGATGCCTTGGGCCGCGACTTTCATCGGTCCATTCGTGTGCTGCACGGCCAGCGTGCGCGTGCCGGGACGCAGCGCGGCGATGCACTCGACGGCCTCCGGCCCGTCCGTCAGCAACGCCGTCGAGAGGGCGTCACTCTCCGTCGCGGAGCGAGTGACGACGACGGCGAGCACGGCGCGGTCAGCCGGTTCGCCGGTGCGCGGGTCGAGGACGTGACCCAAGGTTTTCGAGCCGGACTGAAACGATTTCCCCCAGACGGCGGAAACGGAGAGGGCTTCATCGCGCAACGGGATGATGATGGGTGAAACCGGCCCGGCCCGTTGGAGTTCAGGCTTCAGCCTGTCCGGGGAACAAGCTGAAGCTTGAACTCCAACATAATCATTGCGCAGGGTCGGAGACCGGCGTTCCAGATCAGCGTTCACGTCCACGGCAACTTTCCAACCGTCCGCATCCGGTGGCCGGCCGATCGCGAAAACCGTGCTGGTGCCGCCGTGCAGAATGGCGCTGGTCACGCCGGCCTCGCGCAGCAACTCCGCTGCGCGCTCGATGGCGTAACCTTTGCCAATCGCGCCGAGATCGAGCATCACGCCGGGACGCGCGAAGCGGACAGTGAGATTGTCGAGTTGCACCAAATCCATTCCCACTTTCGTGCGCGCCTCGGCCAGCGCGGCGGGCTCGGGCAGCGCACCGCTGCCGCCCAGGAAACTCCAGCAGCGCATCAGCGGGCCGATGGTGATGTCGAACGCGCCGTTGGTCTCGCGGTGGAGTTGCCGCGCTTGCTGCAGCAGGGCGAACAGCTCCGGGCTGACGCGCACGGGTTCGAGATGGGCGCAGGCATTGACGCGGGCAATCTCACTGGTGGGCCGATAGAGGCTGAGCTGGTCTTCGAGTCGGGCGATTTCGTTCAGCGCCTCCTCGCCCGCGGCGCGCAACGAGGGCGTGTTCGCGCCGTGCAAAATGATTTCAAAGCGCGTCGCCATCGCGTGGCGTGCGACGGCGACGTTGGGCAGGGCGGTGGGCATCGGGCAAAAAAAGAGCGGCGGTCCGGGACCGCCGCTCGTGGGAAACAGTTTCGGTCAGGACTGGCCTTTGATGGAACCGTAGGTCAGCGCGGGAACCTCGTGCCCGGTGTAGGTGGTGACTTTGCGGGTCTTCTCGTCGAACAGGCACATCACATTGAGGCGTTCGGACATTTCGGCCAGCGAGATGACCGTCTGCACGCGGATGGCGAGGTCGATGCCGGCGTTCGGCTGCTTGTTGCCACGGATGGATTCGAACCAGTTTTTGTGATGGTTGGCCACGCTTTCGCCGGGCTTGATGTCCGGGATGGTGATCGGCTCGATTTCGTCGGTGAACGGCTTTTCCGGCTTCATCTCGATGCGATTGCCGGCCATGTAGAGGGTGGCCTTGTGGCCGCGGATCATTTCCTGGGTGCCCTGTTCGTTCACCGTGCCGCTGCAGATGTGCATGGTCATGCCGCTGGGAAACTCGGCGATGAGTTGTACGATTTCTGGCACGTCGCGCTCGCGGGTGCCAGGAGTGTTTCTGTCCGTGCGGACCTTTTTGTTGGCGATGGAGGAAACGCGCAGGGGGAACTCCGGATTGCCCGTGGCCAGCATGTAAGGGTGGAGCTTGTGCGGGAAGAGGTCGCCCAGCAGGCCGGCGCAGTAGGGGTAGTATTTGCGCCAGCGGAAATAATCGTCCGGGGCGAACGTGGGGCGCGTCTTGATCTCCATGCCGAGCCAGGCGTCCCAGTTCAAATCGTCCGGCTTGCACCAGTCCTGGATGGCGTAATTCCACTCGCCCTTCGCGTTGTTCCGCATGTAGCTGCCCTGCGACATGACGATGGGGCCGATCTTCCCCGCGCGAATCAGTTCCGCCGCCCGGTGCCATTTCATGTCCGAGCAGCCCTGCGAGCCGACCTGTAAAATCTTCCCGGTCTTCTTGACCGTGTCGTAAATCTCAAACGCCTCGGCCAGGTAGCGCGTCATCGGCTTCTCGACATAGACATGCTTGCCAGCGTTGAGCGCATCCACCGAGATGCGCGTGTGCCAGTGATCGACCGTGGCACAGAAGATGGCGTCAATATCTTTTCGGGCGAGCAGCTTCTGGTAATTGTCGAAGCCTTCCGGGGTCGTGGTGGTTTTCTGCGTGATCACCTCCGAGGCGACGCGGACGCGCGTCTTGGAGACGTCGCAGACCGCGACGGGCATGACGTTGTTTTCCTTGAAGCTGTCGCAGACGGTGCGGACGTGGGCGTTCAAGCCCTGGCCGCCGACGCCGATGTGGCCGACGGTGATTTTGTTGTTCGCGCCGATGACGTTCACCGAGGGCGCGGTGGCCTGGCCGTAAATCGGCGTCCTGATGAAGCCGGTGGCGGCGACCACGGCAGTGGCGGTGGCGGTTTTGCGGAGGAAGCTCCGGCGCGTTTCCGGGCCGGCCGATGGGAAGGAGGATGGTGTGTTCATAAAGTATGTTTTGATGATGTTAGCGGGCTGTATGGCGAGACTAGTGGATTCCGGTGCGCGGTCAATTCGCTTTTCTGTGTGGCAGCGACGCCTCGCCACTTGGATGTGACGGCAACGCCCTCCGTCGCCCGGCGGGTGCGGTCAGCCAGACCTTGTAGCGGGAAAAATGCGACGGGGGCGTCGCATCCACCCTGCGGCGACGAGGGCGTCGTCGCTACGCGATCTGACCGTCCACCAGCTCGATCACGCGCGGTGCGCGGGCGGCGACTTTGGCGTCGTGCGTGGCGATGAGCAGGGTGGTCTGCCGCTCGGCGCGCAGGGCGCAGAGCAGTTCGATGATCTCCTCGCCGGTGTGGGAATCGAGATTGCCGGTCGGCTCGTCGGCGAGGACGAGTTCGGGCCCGTTCATCAGCGCGCGGGCGATGGTCACGCGCTGCTGTTCGCCGCCGGAAAGCTCGTTGGGCCGGTGCTCCATCCGCAGACCGAGGCCGACGCGCGCGAGCAGTTCGCGTCCTCGCTTCACGGCCTCGGCGGCGGGCACGCGTGCCATGCGGGCGGGCAGCATCACGTTTTCCAGCGCGCTGAATTCGGGGAAGAGATGGTAGGCCTGGAAAATGAAACCAACGCGCTTGTTCCGCAGCCGCGCCAGCTCGGGGCCGGAAAGCGCGTCGAGCCGCTGGCCGGCGAACTGGATTTGCCCGGCGCTGGGCGTGTCGAGTCCGCCGAGCAGATGGAGCAGGGTGCTCTTGCCCGCGCCGGACGCGCCGCGCAACGCCAGCATCTCCCCGCGCGCCACCGTCAGGCTCACGCCACGCAGAACCTCGAGCGGGCGTCCGCCGATCTGGTAGGTCTTGCGGAGCGCGCGGGCTTCGAGCAGCGGCGCGCCGTTGGATTTGACGTCACTCATTGCGCAACGCCTCCACGGGCGCGAGTCGCGCCGCCTGCCACGCAGGCAGGAAGCCGGCCAGCACGCAGATTAAAAAGCCACCGCCACAGATGATCGCCACATCCATCGGCAGCAGGAGGTAGGGCAGCTCGTGAATCTGGTAGATGCCGGCGGGCAGCAGATCGGTGTGCGCGAGGCTGCGGATTGCGTTCAGCAGGTTGTTCATGTAGGCGAGAGCCACGCGGCCCACCAGCAGGCCGAGGCCGACGCCGAGGAGGCCCACGCCCATGCTGTGGCTGAGAAAGATCACCATCACCTGCCGGTTGTAGGCGCCGAGCGCCTTGAGCAGGCCGATCTCTTTCATCTTGTTCACGGCAAAAGTGATTTCCGAATTCACGATGGCGAAGGACGCCACGATCATCACAATAAAAAGGATGACATACATCATGGTTTTCTCCGTGGCCAGCGCGCCGAAGATCTGCGAGTTCTCCTCCATCCAGGTCAGGCCGTGATAATCCGGGCCGAGCGCCCGTTGCAGTTGGTCGCGGACTTCGTTCACCTTGAACGGATCATGCAGCATCACGTAAAGGCCATGCACGGAATTATCCAGCCCGTAGAGTTCCTGCGCGTTCTCCAGCGAGGTGACGATCATCATGAAATTGAAATCGTTGAACCCCACGTCGAAGATGCCGCGCACCTCGAAATCCTCCGGCAGAATCGCCTCGGCGTCCGCGCGGTTGCGGGCCTTTTCCATCTTCTCGAGGCTGCGCGGCGAGTAAACCGCCAGGTGATCACCCACGTTCAACCGCATGTCGCGCGCGAACTCGGTGCCGACCACCACGCCCTTGCCGCGCAGATCAAACTTCCCCTTGTCCGGGGCGATGCTTTTTGGCAGCACGCTCACGTTCGACTCGTGCCGCGGATCGATGCCGCGCAGTACCGGGCCGCGGATCATCGCGTCGCCGCTGGCGGGCTGGGATTTCACCAGCACCTGGCCGAGCACGTAGGGGGCGACGCCTTTCACGTTTTGGTTCGTGGCGACCAGGCTCATGGCCAGCGCGTAGTTGGGCATCGTCGATTCGGTTTTGACGATTTTGAGATGGGCGTTGAAGGAGAGGATGCGCTCGCGCCATTCACGGTCGAATCCGCTCATCACGGCGATGACGATGATGAGCACGGCCACGCCGAGCATGACGCCGATGATGGAGATGAGGGTGATGACCGAGACGAACGTGCGCTTGGGACGCAGGTAGCGCAGTGCGAGGGACAGTTCGAATGGCATCCGTGACATTGGGGCGAAAGGCTAGACGCGGGGCAGGGGAGTGTCAACGAGGCGGGGCGAGCGGGCGTGTCCGAATTTGAACGGAGCGCGGCTGTGTCGCAGACCAGTCGCAGCACTTGCAACCCTGCTGCGGTTGGTCGAGGACGACACAACCGCGCTCCGGAGATGTGTAAAACAGGACATTACCAGCGAGCCAGGATATTCCTGGTGCAGCCGGCTCAGGGCTTGGCGAGGAAATCCACCTTGGCGCTCAGCTCGGGCTTGAGGAACTGGTCCGGGTCGCGAATCTGAACCTTGATTTGCAGCGTCCCTTTCTGCCGGTTGGCTTCCGGGGCCATCTCGGCGACGTAGCCAGCATAAACCTTGTCGGGATACGCCTCCGGGCTGACGCGGCAGGGCTGCTGGAGATAAACTTTGCCCACGTATTCCTCGTTCAAATCAATCTCCACCTGCAAATCCTTCGGATCGGCCACGGCCAGGACGGCAGTGCTGGGACCGCGCGTGCCGCCGAAACTTTGCGGGGTGACGAGCGCGCCGGCTACGGCCAATTTTTCCATGACCACGCCGTTGATCGGCGAGCGGATCACGGTCCAGTCGAGGTAGGTCTTGTTCAATTCGAGGCGGGCGTTGGCTTCCTTGAGGCTGGCCTTGGCGGATTCGACGCGGAGCCGAAAGTCGTCCTCGTTCTGTTTGCTCTCGATGTTCGCGGCGATGAGCTTGCGGATGCGTTCGTAATCCAGTTCGGTCTTGTTGACGGTGACGCGGGCGCTGGCCACGCGGCTTTCCGCCTCGGCGAGGCGGGCCTTCTGCTCGGCGTCGTCGAGGAGGACGACGACCTGCCCGTTGGTCACGGCGTCGCCTTTTTTGACGCCGATCCATTTCACCACGCCGAGAAAGCGCGGGCTGAGTTCGATGCGTTCGCGGTTGATGATGTAGCCGCTGACGGTGAAGAGGAGGCCGTTGGTGTTTTGGGCCGGGGCGGTGGTGGCGCTGGCGGTGGAGTTGGTTGCGGCGGCGCGGGGTTTTCCGAAGGTGCGGCGGCCATCGCTGTCCCGGGGCCAGGCGAAGAAAAGCGCGACGCCGGTGAGGAGGATGACGGCGGCGAAGATCGCGAAGATGCCGCCGCGCGGCCGGCGGCGGTCGCTGCTCTGGATGCGAAGTTTGTCGAGTTGGTCGGAATTCATCGGGCGGCCGGTGTCGGGTGATTGGCCACCAGCCCACTAAACCCGTTTCGCGAGGTTGAATCACGAAAAATAATTTGGGGGGCATCGGGCGGGGCGCGGGCTTTCGTAGCGGCGGGCGTCCCGCCGCTACCTTTCAAACTGATTTTAGCGCCGCGATCACGGGCCGGCCGGCCGCGCGCCAGGCCGGCAGGAGACTGCCAATCAGGCCGACCAGCACGGAGAAGACCAGACCTTCCGCCGCCAACCGGGGCGTGATGCGGAATTGGAAGACGGTTTCGCTGAAGCTTTCGAAACTGATCGTTCCGGTGGTGTAGCCGTGCATGGGCAGCGCGATGAGGCAGCCAAGCACGCCGCCGAGCAGCGCCAGGAACGAGCCTTCGATCAGGATGCCGATCAGGATCGTCCGCCGCCGGTAGCCGAGCACGCGCAGGGTTCCGATCTCTCGCGTGCGCGAGCCGACGCTGGCATACATGGTGTTCATGGCGGCGAAGACCGCGCCGATGGACATGGCGGTGGCGAGGAATTTTCCGAGGTATTTGATGGGCGTCGCGGTCATGGTCTGGGCGCTGTAATATTTCAGTTCGGGAATCGCGCGCAGTGCCAGGCGCCGGTCCGTCTCGACGCGCCCGGCCAGCGCCTCCGCCGCCGCGGCGTCGGTCACGCGCACCAGCATGCTGGAATAATTTTCCCGGTCGAAGACGGAGCGTGCCTCGTCGGCGTCCATCCAAACTTCGGAATCGAACGCGCTGCTATGTCCGTCGAACCAGCCGACCACGGTGAGTTCCTTGCCGCCGGTTTTGAATTTGTCGCCGATCTGGAAATGGGCGAAGCGCGCGGCCAGCCGCCGGCTGACGACGACTTCGCGCTGGCCGGGTGTGAACCAGTGGCCGTTGGTCAGCGTGACCTGCGGGCGCAACTGGAGACCCAGCGGCGAAACGCCGCGCATGAGGACATTGGCTTCGCCGTTGTTTTCGAGGCGCGGTAGGTTGATGAGCACGAGGACGTCGCCGGAAATGAGCGGACGACCCAGTTCGTCGCGCGCGATCTGCGGGAGGTATTGGATCATTTTCAGGGCCTCGCGGGAAACCTGGCTGCTGGATTCGGCGGTGGAGCCTTTGCGGACGATCATGACGTTGCGCGGGTCGCCGGTGTTCTGGCTGGATTTCTCGAGGCCGACGGCGAGCGATTGCACGAGAAGATAGACCGCCACCACGAGAGCGACGCCCAGCACCGTGGCCAGCGTCGCGCGCCAGCGGACGAAGACATTGCGGAGGTTGTAGGTCAGGGGCAGCGCCATGCGAACGGCGGAACGGTAGGGCAACGGCGCGCGGCGGACAAGGCGCGGTTCGGCGGCTACTTCTGCCGGTTCAACTCCTCGGTCACAAATTTGCACCGTGCCGCGACCCGTTCGCGCAAGGCCGTTACCGCCTCGTCGAAGGTCCAGCCGCGCGCGGTGTCACCTTTGGCCTCGACGCGGATGACGCCGGCCAGTTCGTCGATGCGCTTCTGGAGCGTCTCCGCGCTGAACGAGGTGGCGATCAGGGCGGTCATCCGGTTGTGGTAGCGGCGCCGGCCTTCGGGCGCTTCCAAAACGGCCTTGGCGACGAGTCCTTTCCACTCCGGCACGAGCGGGCTGGCCGGTTTTTCAAACAGCACATCCAGGCCGTGCGGGAGAAACGTCATCTGATCGGTCGCCACATCGTGATAGATCCGGTAATTGTCCCGGGCCAGCGCATAGCCCATGTGATGGCCGGTGAAAATCTCGGCGGCGACGAATGAAATAAAACGATCCATGTCGAGCAGCGTGGAAAGCTTTTTGAACCGCAGCACCGGGTCCTTCTCGGCGGCGGCGGCGGCGAGGGCCTGCAGATCGGACTGGTCCTTGGAAATTTCCCCGGAATCCTGCTCCAACCTTTCGTGCACGTCGGCGGCCGCGCCTTCGTAGAGACGCCCTTTGGCGTCCTTGAAATAGCGGGTGAGAAAATCGGGGCTGGCGGCCTCGACCAGCGTGTAGAATCCGAGATCGCGCCCGTTGAGTTCGACGCGCGCGAAGACCACGCGCGCCGCCGGCACGCCCGCGCTGCGGAAGATTTCCCCGCCGATGACCTCGCTCAGGCAGGTCGGATCCTGCAGGCAGTTGTTGAGTAGAATTTTTTTCTGCCCGTGGAAGGACGTGCCCGGCACGTACTCGTTGAACTTCACGGCCAGGCCCGGTTTTTTGTCGAAGGGCTGGAAGCTTTCACTGCCCTTGAGCCGGATGCCGACGGCGGCGTAAACCTTGGCACCCTCGCGGAGGACGCCCCGCACGTATTTTTTCGGGTCGGTCTTGAGCAGGGCGGCGTTGGCGGTGGAAATTTCAATCTGCAAGTGCAGCACCTGCGGCTGCGCGAACAGTTTGTCGCCTTCCGCCGCCTTCTTCTTGACCGGTTCCGCGCCGGGGAGCGGGGCGGTGGCCGAAAGAAACAGCGCGGCGGCGAGGATGATGGTGCCAACGGTTTTCATGTTCATTGCTCTTCTTTCAAGGCGGCCAGCCGGGCGCTGGCCGCCTTGGCGTCCAGCACGAGCGCGCGGAAACGCCACTCGGCCTGCGGCTCGATCACCGGCTGGTAATCGGTCGCCATGCCAATTTTCGTGTTCTTGTTGTCGAACAAGTCCAGCTCCACTTTGACGCCGAAGCGCTGGCGGGTGCTTTCGTTTTTCACCGCGCCCACCACATAGACCAGCGTGCCGGCGGGCGCCTTTTCCATGAGCACCTCGCTCACGGTCAGCCCCTCCGGCAGGTTCGTCAACACGGTGAGGGCCGGCGGCGGCGCGTTGGTCCTGGCTGGTGGCGGCCGGGCGGTCACCGGCCGGGGCGGTGGTTTGAACTGCGGCCAGACGATGAACACGCCGGCCACCGCCACCACGGCCACCAACCTGATGATCCAGCCGGTCCAGCACCGGCTTTTCCCCGCCGGTGCCACGGACACTTCTTCCTCCGGCGTTTCCGGGGCGAACGGCACCGGCAGGCTCATGCTGGCCTCGCAATGCGGGCAGGACACGACCATCCCGCCGCCCTCGGCGGGATATTCAATGGACCCGGCGCAGTGCGGGCAGTCGCAGATCAAGAACTGGTTGTCAGCCATGTCGTCGTTTGATGAATACAGCCGGACTCTGGCGGCACGAATTAGACCGGGAAAGACAATTTCAAATTCAATCAACTGCGCCCGTCACCGGTTCGTCGCAAAAATATTCAAAGATAATTTTCTTTGCGCGTTGCCACGTCCGCCGCCGCCCACTACTTTGCTTTGATGGTCGATCTTCCGTGATCCGCACACCATCGACCGGCGGTCGCGCAGAAAAAAAATGCATGAAAAAAAACGAACCAGCTTTGGCCCAGAAGGTAACCTCCAACGAGTCGCCGGCGTGGAAGGAAATCGTGGCCCGCTACCAGAAGCCCTCGGTCGGTCGGGGCGTCTGGCAGGTCGCGAACACGCTCATCCCCTACGCGGGCCTGTGGTATCTGATGTATCTCAGCATGACGGTATCTTATTGGCTCGTCCTCCCGCTGGCAATCTTGGCGGCGGGATTTGTGGTGCGGACCTTCATCATTCACCATGACTGCGGGCACAGCTCGTTTTTCAAATCGCGGGCGGCCAATGACGTGGTGGGCTTCCTCACCGGCGTGCTGACTTTGACACCTTACTTTCACTGGCGCTGGGAACACGCCCTGCATCATTCGACT
>CANMZY010000063.1:0-11985 GCA_947502425.1 Verrucomicrobiales bacterium | reverse complement strand
GGCCTGCACTCCGTCGGCCCGCGAACTGCGATGACCATCTGAGTTCACGGCAGGCGACCGGGGGTGGTGGCCGGCGGAGCCTTCTGGCCGGCGGCAAACTGGTCCGCGATTTCCCGCTCGAGGCGCGCGCGAATTTTTTCTGTCATGAACGAGCCATGGTCGCCGGGTACAATTTCCACGTAGCCACCGTGATCTGTCGTCACCAGAAAATCGCGCAACAACTCCACCGCTGGATTGAGATAGAACGTGTCCCAACCGCCGGCGATCACATGCAGCTTGCCCTTCAGCTTTGGGCTGAGCGTGGGCCAGTTATCTTCCAGCAATCGCCGGATGTCGTATTTTTTCCAGTGCGCGGCGACGTCGCGATCGACCAGGCCGGTCAGCTTGTCCATGAGCGGGCGCGGCTGGCCGTTCGTCCCGCGCGGACCGAAGACGGCGTTGAACGAATCGAGCTGTCCGCCCTGGCCGAGCACATATTCGAGCAGGTTCAACTGGTTAAAAGTCATCTGCACGCGATCCCGTCGCCGGCTCAAGGGGCGCAGCAGTCCGTCCCCCGTCCAGTGCCCGTTGCGATCCGCGTAGATGTTCATCGTCTGGAAGGCGCGAAAATCCACTGGGTCCGGCGCGGTGCTCCAGCAGCCGCCGAAAAAATCCGGATAGGCCACCTGCAACCAGAGCGAGGACCATCCGCCCGAGGAATGGCCGGTGACAAACCGGGCGTGCGCCGACGGGATGGCGCGGAAGCGTCGTTCGATTTCAGGAATGAGTTCCTGCACGAGCGCGTCGCCCACCGGCCCGTTGTTGGCCGAGTTGGCGAAGACGGAATGGCCCAGCGGCACGTCGGGATCAAGGATCACGCGCAACATCGGGAGCGGCACTTCCCCCTTTTTCCATTGCGCACCTTCCGAAGAATCCATCCAGCCCCAGGCCGAGGTGTGGCGTCCGCCAAAGCCGGGCACCACGTAAAGCGCAGGAAAGCGCTTGGCGGCGGCGTTGGTGTAATGGGCCGGGAGGATGACTGCGGCGCGGAGCTTCGTCTCGCGACCGTGAAAGTCGGACAGCAGCCGGCTGCGCACCTCGACGAGTTTGACCCAGTCGGTGTCCTTCCGCTCTTTTTCGGAAATCAAACTGGTCATGACCAGTTCCACGTTACCGCCCCGGGCGCCGCGCAGCGTGCAGGGAACCACCGGGCTGTAAAGGTTCCCGGGGCCGGCGTTGAAGTCGCGGCTCGTCTCGTCGAGATCGAGCAGAGCCTGGGCGCGATAACTGCCCGGCTCGAGGGAGTCGAGCGGGCCGGGATAGGCGAGCGCATCCGGCGCGCGGAACTGGCCCGGCTCGAACACGAGCGTCGCGCCGGGATTCCAGTTGGTGATGTTCCGGGCATAAACCAACTGGTCGATGCCGAACACCCCGCTCGTCCTCGGTTCACCGCCGGCCTGGCGGGAGAGAAACAGCAGCGCCCGACCGGTGGCCGGCTTCGACCGGAGGTGCGTAGGGAAAGACACGACAAAGCGGAGCGGTTCGTTGTTCTCCGCCGTCTGGCTGGCCGGCGGGGAGGTTGTCCGTGCCGGCGTGCCCGCTTTTTTCTCAGGATGAGCGCAACCGACACTGAGCAAGGCGGCGAGACCGCAACTGCACCAGACAAGGAAAGCGATGCGCCGTTCAGTGGCGAGCACGGGGATTTTCATGGGTGGAAGGCTGTTCAAATCCCCCAAGAAATGCACGGTCAAAAATGGCTTGCGGTGAGTGCCTCTCCTTCGTTGAGGCCGGGGTTCCGCTGCGGATTCAACGGCAGCGGCGGCCTATTTGCCAGCGGCGGGGACCGCCGGGGTTAGAGAAATGGGGAGGTCTCCCATCTTCATCAAGTCTTCACGTTTGGCCGCCCACGCGATGCCCCGGAGGAGCAGGCGGCTGACATCGGGACGGCTGAAATTGACATAGGCATGGCCCGGGATGAAAACGAAGGCCCGCTGGGCGTTCGGTTTTTCGTAGGTCCAGATTTGTGGTTGAGCTTCGAAGTCGTCACCTTTTTTCTTGGGAGTGGGAGCGGTGGCGAGCACATGGATGTCGGCGCGGAGATCCATGTCGAAATAGATTTCATCCTTCATCCCGAAGCCCTCGACGCCTTGCGAGATGGCGTGAGTCTTGTCCACGAAGTTGAGCTTGATCTGTCCTTCGCGCCATTTGGTCACCTTCTGGCGCCATGATCCTCCGATGAGGTCACGGTAGTAATCCGCCGAGGCGTCACCGCCGGCCACGTTGCCTGCGTGGATGACGACAAAGCCACCGCCGCGCTTGGCGTAGGTGTCGATGATGGCGAGTTCGGCCGGCGAGAAATTGCCGCCGACCTGCCGGTGAATGATCACCACGTCCGTTTTGGCCAGTTGCTCCGCGGTCGGGAAGACATCTCCACCGGAAACTTCGGCGCCACGCTCGGCGAGCACTTTGGTCCAGTCCCGCAGAAACGAGGGATGGTCATGGTCGCCGGACCCGTGGGACTTTGGCCCTGAGCGCATGAAGACCCGCAGGGAAGGCAGGCCAGACTTGGCCGCAGGCGTGGTCTGGGCCTCTAGGTTCGCAATGGTGAGGAGGAGTGCAATCAGGAGGTGTCCAGCCAGGGGAATCGCGGCGACTGGAATATACTTTTTCACGCTCCTCAGCCCGATAGAAAATTGTGATTTTGGTTGGTTCATACGCCAACAAGTGTGGGCCTAAGATGCCGCGTGACAAGGAATTTTCTTCTGAAGTTACACTGCACCGGTGCGTGGCTTCGTTTTCCCGAACGCCCGCGCCACCCACCACACCTCTCTTCATCTTCCACCTTCCATCTTCCGGCCCGCCCGTGCCAACATCCGCCCATGAGCAAGATCGTCGGCATTGATCTCGGCACCACCAACTCGCTCGTCGCCTGCGTGGACAGCGGCATCCCGTACGTCATCGCGGACGCGGACGGGCGGCGGCTCACGCCGTCCGTCGTGCATGTGCCGGGCGCGGGCGCGGAGGCGATGGTCGGCCACCCGGCCAACCGCGTGCGCCTGCTCAAGCCGGCGGAAACGGTTTATTCGGTGAAACGTTTCATGGGCCGGCGCGGCGCGGAAATTCCCCGCGAAGAAATGCTCGTGACCTATCCCGTGCGCGGCGAAGGCGGCGGCCCGGTGACGGTTGATCTGCACGGTCGCGCGTGGACACCGGAGGAAATCTCCGCCGAGATTCTGAAAAAGTTGAAGCGCGACGCCGAGGCCGCGCTCGGCGAAACCGTCACGCGCGCCGTCATCACCGTGCCCGCCTATTTCAACGACGCGCAGCGCAACGCCACCAAGAAAGCCGGCGAACTCGCGGGCCTGACCGTCGAGCGCATCGTCAACGAGCCGACCGCCGCCGCGCTGGCCTACGGTCTGGACAAGCTGAAGGAGAAATCGAAGATCGCCGTGTACGATCTCGGCGGCGGCACGTTTGACCTCTCAATACTCGAACTGAACGACGGCGTTTTCCAGGTGCTGGCCACCAACGGCAACACCAGGCTCGGCGGCGACGATCTCGACAAGCGCCTGTTGGATTTTATCGTGGCGAAAATAGGAGAAGCCGGCGGCCCAGATCTGGTCACGCACCACGCACCACGCACCACCGAAAACCTCCCACTGCTCTCCCGCATTCGCGAAGTCGCCGAGCAGTCCAAAATCAAGCTCTCCACCGAGAGCGAGGTGGAAGTCGCGCTGCCGTTTCTCACGCCGAATTTTTCCTTCAGTTGCAAGCTCACGCGTGACGAACTTGAGAAGCTCACGCGCGACATCATTGAACGCACCCGTCCGCATTGCCTCCGCTCGGTGTCCGACGCGAAACTCGAAGCCAAGGACCTTGACCAAATCATTCTCGTGGGCGGCCAGACGCGGATGCCGCTGGTGCGCCGTCTGGTCAGCGAATGGTTCGGCTGCGCGGAGTTTGACGAGCAACGCGGCGACCTCCGGCTCGGCGGCGATTTTCACAAAACCAAAGGCCCCCAACTGAACACCTCGCAGAATCCCGACGAGGCTGTGGCGCTCGGCGCGGCGATTCAGGCGGAGATTCTCAGCGGCGGTTTCAAGAATCTGCTCCTGCTCGATGTCACGCCGCTCTCCCTCGGCATCGAGACGTTTGGCGGACTGATGAACGTCATCATCCCGCGCAACTCGACCATTCCCGTGAAGGCCGGCGAACTCTTCACCACCGCCGTCGATAACCAGCCGAACATGCTCATCCACGTCCTCCAGGGCGAACGCGAGCGAGCGACGGACAACTGGAGCCTGGGCCGTTTCACGCTCGACTTCGAGCGCGCACCCAAGGGGGTCCCGCGTGTCGGCGTGCAGTTCGAGATTGATGCGAACGGCATTCTCCATGTCCTCGCGCGCGACGTGAAGACCGGTAAACAAACCATCATGCAGATGAAATCCGCCGTGGATGTGGACGACGCGGACGTGCAGAAAATGGTCGAGGAATCCGTCGAACACGCCTTCGATGATTTGCGTGCGCGGCAGTGGATCGAAGCTAAAATCCGCGCCGGTGAAACCCTCACCGCCACGCGCAAAGGCATGGCCGAGCACGTCCGCGAACTCGAAGCTGAATACCAGCAGCAGCTCGAAGCCGCGATGGCCGGAATCGAAGCCGTGCTCGCCACGGAACATCCCAAGACCCGGACCGGCGACCCCGCGAAGTTGAAAGCCGCCACCGCGCACCTCGATGAAGTCACCAAGCCGCTCGCGGATTTCATGATGGACAAGGCGATGGAGGCGATGCTGCGCAAGCGCGGGATGATCCAGTAGGCGGCACCCGTCACAATGAGGTTTTTCAAATTAACTTGGCGGACGGGCGGAGCCGGGTAAATTTTTAGCATGGCCACGAAGACCAGCGCGGGCTTGCTCATGTATCGCCTCCGAAAAGGGGAGCTTCAGGTCTTTCTCGCGCATCCCGGCGGGCCGTTTCATCAGCGCAAGGACGACGGCAGTTGGACTATTCCCAAAGGCGGCGGCGAACGGGGCGAACCGCTGCTCACCGCCGCGATCCGCGAGTTCCGCGAGGAGACCGGCCTCGAACCGCAGGGCCCCTATCTCGAACTTGGCGACATCCGGCAGAAGAGCGGGAAGGTCGTCCATGGCTGGGCATTTGCCGGAGACCATGGGGACGGGCAGGTGATCGAGAGCAATCTGTTTGAACTGGAATGGCCGCCGGACTCCGGGCGGATGCAGTCGTTTCCCGAGGTGGATCGCGCGCAGTTTTTCCCGCTGGCCGGGGCGAAAATCAAACTAAAGAAATCACAATGGCCCCTAGTGGAACGGCTCGTGGCAGTGCTGGCGCAGAGGCCGTGAGGCGCATCTGACACCCATGCTCAGTGAAGTTCGGCAGGTTCATCTCCGTTCGCCCCGCATCCCCGGGGATCTTCCTCTCCGGTTCCGGGGTTCAAGCCGCGAATCCTTCGTTTGGTGAATTCCCACCCCGGTGCTGCTCGGCGGCTACTGCGCCAGGCCCTTCACGAATTTCTCGAGGCGATCCAGCCCCTTCTCGATGTTCGCCAGGCTCGTCGCGTAGCTGATGCGCAGGTAATCATCCGCCCCAAAGGCGATGCCGGGGACGGCGGCGACCTTCTCCTGCTCCAGCAGGCGCGCGCAAAACTCCGTCGAGCTAAGGCCGAGCTTGGAAATGTTTGGGAACAAGTAGAACGCGCCCTTGCTGTTCACGCAGGTGATGCCGGGAATGCTGTTCAATTTCTTCCACGCAAACGTCCGGCGCTGCGCGTATTCGGCGAGCCACTTCGGCAGATGCTCCTGCGAACCGGTCAGCGCCGCGACCGCGCCCTTTTGCGCGAAGCTCGTCGGGTTGCTGGTGCTGTGCGACTGGATGGCGTCGATGGCTTTGGCAATCGGCTCCGGCGCGGCGAGGAAGCCCAGCCGCCAGCCGGTCATGCTCCAGGCTTTCGCGAAGCCGTGGACGATGATGGTGTGGTCCTGGTGCGCCTGGGAAAAACTCGCGACGCTTTTGTGCACCGCTCCGTCGTAAAGCAGGTGCTCGTAAATTTCATCGCTCATAATGAGCACGCCTTTCTCCACGCAGATGTCGCCGAGCGCCTTGATTTCGTCGGGGGTGTAAACGCTGCCGGTGGGATTGCTCGGCGAGTTGAGAACAAACAGCCGGGTGCGCGGCGTGATGGCGGCGCGGAGCTGCGCGGGCGCGACCTTGAACTCGGTCTGGTCGCTCGTCGGCAGAATCACCGGGGTCGCACCGGCTAGCTTGACCATCTCGGGATAGCTCAACCAGTAGGGCGCAGGAATGATGACTTCGTCGCCCTCCTGGCAGGTCGCGAGGATGACGTTGTAGCAGGAATGTTTGCCGCCGCAGCTCACGATGATCTGGGACGGCTTGTAGGTGAGGTCGTTTTCGCGTTGGAACTTGTCGGCGATGGCCTGGCGGAGTTCCGGGATGCCGGCGGCGGGCGTGTATTTGGTGAAGCCGTCGGCCAGCGCCTGGGCGCAGGCGTCCTTGATTTGCTGCGGCGTGTCGAAGTCCGGCTCACCCGCGCCGAAGCCGACGACATCCTCCCCGGCGGCTTTCATGGCCTTGGCCTTGGAGTCGATGGCGAGAGTGAGCGAGGGGGAGAGCGTGGCGGCGCGTTGCGAGATGCGATAGTTCATAAAATGGGGCGGAAAACTAGCGACGCGCGGAAGGTGCGGCAAGCGAGATTTAATTCCAACCGCGAAGCCGTTTCGCCCTGAACCAAACTTTGACAGGCGAATGGGGACAGGCGAATCGGACAGGGAAGGCTTCATTCCTGTATGAAGGAAACGCATCGTCTCTTTTTGTCGTTTCTCATTAACACCGGGGCTTCAGCCATTGGTATCTACACAAGTTGAAGTCATTTTTTTAAGGTGGGTGAAAAAATGTTTCGGCCAGTTGACGCAGGCGGGGCAGGTCATGGTGTTCGAGCAGTTCCAACACCGCCAGCAGCACCCACACGCCTTCCAAGAGCGCCGGGGCCGTCCACGCGCAACCCCACTTCATCTGCCGCCCGCTCAAGCGCACCAGCACCGTCCGCAGTTCCGCCCCCGCCGGACTCTCCGCCCGCCCCAACTGCCAGACCAGCACCAGGGCCGCGCTCACCACCAACAGCCGCCGCGCCACCGCCACCGCACTCGCCTGCTGCCAGTGTTCCACCTGCTGGCCCGCGCCCTTGAGCAGCTTGAAGAACGACTCGATCCGCCAGCGCCAGTAATACCACAACGCCAGCCGCCCCGCGTCCACCGTCGCCGGGACATTGCTCAACAACAGCCACTGCGCCAGCACGCGGCCGTTCTCCGCGCGCACTTCGCTGACGATCAGCCGCAACGTGACCGGCTCGCCCGCCACCGCGCGGGGCTTTTGCCCCCGCCGTTTCTGGCGCGTGGGCCGGGTCAGCACCACGCTCGTCTCCCCCACGTATTGCCGCGCGGCCCGTCCGTGCCACTCCACTTCCCGGCAGAACACGAGTTGCTGCTGGAGTGCGCCGGCCACACCGGAGAGCAGCACGCTCTGCCCGTCCCAGGCCACGCGCTGGCCCCCTTTGGCCCGCACCAGAAAATAGTGCTCCTGCCATTGGCGGTAGTGTCCGATCGAATCGCCTTCGCGATCCACGATATGCACCAGGGGCCGGCCCAGTTCCAGTTCGTTGAGATGCGCCCAGCGCGCGCGCAACTCGTCCAGGTGTGTCGCCACGGGCAGCACCTCGGGGCCGCGCGTCGTGTGCAGGCCGGCGGCGCTCTGCAGGTTCTGATAGAGCGGGGCCAGCGGCGCGCCGTCCCGGTCGCTGACCAGCAGGGCGCTTTGCAGTTCGTAGCCTTGGCGACGCTCACGGGCCAGACCGCAGCGGTCGGCCTTGCGGGTGTGCCGGTCGTAGTTGAGGTGCGACCAGTCGTGCAGGACCAGCGCGTACTGCGCACCCGCCGCCGCCAACGCCGCGCGGCCTTGTGCGATCAGGGGCTGGGCCAGCGCGGGCAGGCTCACGTTTTCGTTGCGATAGAAACGCCAGGCCGCCTGGGTGCTGGCGAAACTGGTGGCGGTGCCAGGCAGGGCGTTCAAGCCAGCGGCGACGCTCTGACCGATCTGCAAGTGTTCCTGCACGAGTTGTTGATAGCGTTTTTGCAGCCGGGGTTCCAGCGGCAGCAGGGCCGTCAGGCCGGGCCGACAGTTTGGTTTGGACATTGGTTTTCCGAGTGGAGTTGCGTGGCGACTCGGAAGAGGAACCGTTGCTGACCAGCGTATACGACCGGTCAATTTTGCCACGCTCAAACTTGTGTAGATACCAATGGTTGAAGCCGGGTGTTAATGAGAGCAAATTTCTCAAGGCCAGAAACAGAGGTGCAAGCCCGCGCTACGGCGGGATGCATTTCTGCAGTCGGCGAAAATCCTGCTCATCTTCCGGACTACTCATATTTTGTCCCCAAGTATAAAAAATCTTGGGAGCCTTCCAGCGCCAGTGTTCCACATGACCATCAAGAAATGAAACATTCGCTCCTCTATTGTCACGGTCTGCGGGAAAATCCAGCCAATGGTCGCTATAATAGTTCATTCCCGGTGAAAAAATACCAAAAGTCGGATCAACGATGGCATCTTCATGGGTGTCGATAAAAGTGAACAAGTCCACGAGTGAAAGTCCTTCCACTTCACCCATCGTGTGAAAAGTTTTAGAGAATACATCGGCATTCAGCCAGGCATTCAAATTGTAACTGCGCGTGCGGGGTACTGAACCACCGCCTGGCGTCGCGATGCGCGAAGGATCATTCGGGCAACGGTAAATTGCCGTCGAAGTGTTGTATGGAAACAGCACACCTCTTTCGATGTTGGCCGTAGTGTAATCGTCAGTCACAAGTCCAGGCGCCCAAGCACTATTCGATTCCGCGACGCCATAGATGTTGGTGATGGTGACGACTCCGCTGGTGGAAACCGTAACGACGGTCGTATTGGTTATTACGTAATTGTTCGGCACCAAGTGATCGTCATTGTCCTGCACGTAGGAGACATAGCAGGTCATGAGCTGTTTTTGATTGTTGAGGCAGGAAATGCTTCGGGCCTGCACTTTGGCCCTGCTCAGCGCCGGCAGCAGCAGGGCGGCGAGAATGGCGATGATGACGATCACCACCAGCAGCTCGATCAGGGTGAACGCGGACCGCCGGCGGAAATCCCGCGTCGGCTGGGGCGTCGCGCCGGATTCGTCAAAGTTCGAAATGTGTTGCCGTGTTTGCATGTCGCCGGTGTTGCGAGATTGGAGCGCACTATCACTGCGCCATCCCCAGGCCTTTTGCAGCAAAAAAACCCGCCCATTATTTCCCCGGCCCGGGCCGGTTCATTTTGCCAAGGCGGGTGGCTCGAGTTCATGCCTGGCTTCGGGCCGGAGGAGCCTGGACACCGGCCGGCAAATTTTGCAACGGCCTAGAACAGCGTGTTGACGAAGCTGCCGAGGACGCTCAACGGCCCCTGGTCCTCCAGGCCTTCCGTGGCCTTATCGAGTTTTTGCAGGGTCATTTTCGCGTTCTTCAGAAAGGAGTCGTCATTGATGAGCTGGCCGACGGAGCCTTGGCCCTTGTTCATCTTTTCAATGACCTCGCGGAGGTTGGTCATGGCCAGGGTGGTTTCGCGGTAGAGCGCGTCGTCCTTCATGAGCTTGCCGAGCGTGCCCTGGCCGGAGTTCACCTGATCGAGGATGGCACGTGCCTCCTTGATGGTGGATTTGATTTCGGCGCTGCTCGCCTGCAACCCGGCCACGGCCGCAAGGGCCGTGATGTAGAGCGCGTCGTCATTCAGCAGCCGGCCGATGGAGCCCTTGCCTTGATTGAGTTGCTCCGTGGCGGTGCGGGTGTTGTTGAGGATGGCCGTCAGATTCGTGCTGTTCTGCTTCATGAAGTCGGTGATCGGGCCGAAGAGCGGGGCCAGATTGTCCGGCGTGAAACTCTTGGTCAGCCCTTCGATGCCGCCGGCCACACTGTCCAGCTTGACCATGAGCGCGCTCAGGTCCGGCTGCTCGGTCGTCGTCAAGGTGGCCCCGTCGTCCGCGCGGTCCCCCTTCGGGCTGCCAAAATCCAGCGAGACAAAATTTTGCCCCATCAGGCCGGTGAACTTGATCGTCGCCCGGCTGTCGGTGCGGATGACCGCGTCGCGTTTCCGGATCTTCATCGTGATCCGCACCTGCTCGTTGGTCAGCGTGACTTCATCGACGCGGCCGACCTCCACGCCAGCCATTTTCACGAGGTCGCCCTTCTTCAATTCCTGCACGGTGCGGAAATTGGCGTGCACTTTGTAGCCGGGCTTGAAGTATTCGGCCACGCCGGCCATTTCCAAAATAATGACGGCGACAATGAGCGTGAGGGCGAAGAAGATGCCCAGGCGCGTTTCGAGGGTGTTTTTCATAAGGCTCCTGCGGTTTGGTTTTTGAAGTTTGCGTTAAGAAATTTCTGGATGACCGGGTCGGGCTGCCGCCGCAATTCCTCCGGCGGGCCGATGAACAAAATGTTCCCCTCGTGCATCAGAGCGATCCGATCAGCCACGCCGAAGGCCAGGTTGCGGTCGTGCGAGACGACCACCGAGGTCACCCGGGTGTGCTGCTGCAGATGGAGGATTTCCTCCCCGATGATCACCGCCGACAACGGGTCCAACTCGCTCGTCGGCTCATCGTAAAGGATTAGCTCCGGCTCGATGACCAGCGCCCGCGCAATGGCCACGCGCTTTTTCATGCCGCCGGAAAGTTCGCCGGGCGAGCGGCCCTCTAGGCCCTTCAGGCCGAGGATTTCGAGCTTCTCCGCGACAATGCGCCGGATTTCCTCGGGCGGTTTCAGGCGATGCTCGGAGAGGTAGAGGCCGACGTTTTCGCCGACGGTGAGCGAGTTGAGCAGCGCGCCGGACTGGAAGACCATCGCCAGCCGGTGCTTGTCCATCACGCCCGGAGCCTGGATGGGTTCGCCCTCGATCAGAATCTCTCCTTCATCCGGCGTTTCCAGGCCGATTAGTTGCTTGAGCAAAACGCTCTTCCCGCTGCCGCTCGGCCCCATGATGACGAAAATTTCCCCGGGCCGCACCTCGAAGTCCAGCCCGTGCAGGACCTCGTGGCCGTGGTAGCTTTTGCGCAACCCCCGCACCTGGACGGAGACGCCGCGCTGCTGCCGCTGCTGCTGCTGATTCGCCGGTTCGTTCATTTTTCAAAACAGAGCAGAAGCCGCGTCAGAAAATAATCCAGGATCAGGATCATCACGATGGAATTCACCACCGCCTTCGTCACGGAGCGGCCGATCCCGCGCGGGCCGCCGATGGTCTGGAGGCCCTGATGACAGGAGACAATGCCGATGGCGATGGCGAAGCAGAGGCTCTTGAACAGCCCGTTCGCCAGGTCGCCGATGTCCACCACGTCGCGCAAGTTGCTGATGTAGGCGTGAAAGGAAATGGCGATCTTCTCGTTCGACATCGAGACCAGCGCCCCGCCGAACCAGCCGACGAAAACGGAAAAAACCACTAGCATCGGCAGCGCCACGCTGATCGCCACCACCCGCGGCAGGACCAGATAATGCGTCGGGTTGATGTTCATCGTCCGCAGGGCGTCGATCTCCTGATAGACGCGCATCGAGCCGATCTCTGCCGCCATGGCCGAGCCGATGCGCCCGGCGATCAGCACCGCCATCATCACCGGGGCGAGTTCCTTGCAGAGGGAAAGCCCCACCAGCCCGCCGATGGCGCTGGCCAAGCCGCGCTCGGCCAGCACCGGCCCGGTTTGCAGCGCGATGACGCCGCCGATGAAGAGCGAAAGGATGCAGGCCATGAGCAGGCTCGCATTGCCGATCTCGAAGAGCTGTTCAGACACCTTGGCGCGCTGCCGCATGAGCTGCGGGAACGCCTGCACGGTGCGGAACAGCAGCACCAACATTTCACCAATGTTTTGAAACATATCGATTCGGGAAGAAACCAACCATAAATGGAATAACCGGCTCCACCCCAAAGTTC